>NZ_BCAZ01000108.1:0-577 GCF_001320205.1 Pseudomonas sp. NBRC 111123 | reverse complement strand
CCGATGGCAGCTACAAGGCCGGCGATGTGCTGAGCTTCACCGTCAACGGCAGCGAAGCGCTGCAGACTGGCGCACTGGCGCCAAGGCTGGTGCTGGATGTGGGCGGGGTGACCCGTTACGCCACTTACGTGTCCGGCAGTGGCAGCTCCGTGCTGGTGTTCCAGTACGTGGTCCAGGCGGGCGACAACGACAGCAACGGCATCGCCGTCAACAGCATCGACCTGCGCGGGGAAGCGCTCACCGACCTGGCCGGCAACGACCTGAACCTGGCATTGAACGGCATGGGCAGCACCGCCGGAGTTCTGGTAGACACCACCGCGCCAGGTGCCAGCAGCATCGTGCGCGTCGATGCCAGCCCGAGCAGCGGCGACTCGGTCCGTTTCACCGTGACCTTCAGCGAAGAGGTCAGCGGTGTGGACGCCAGTGACTTCAACCTGGTCTTCGGAGGCAGCGCCGCCGGTAGCATCAGCAGCGTCACTGCGCTCGATGGGCATACCTACACCGTCGTGGTCGGCGGCCTGAGCGGCCTCGGCAGCCTGCGCCTGGACCTGGCCAACAGCGGCACCGGCATCCTCGA
>NZ_BCAZ01000107.1:0-669 GCF_001320205.1 Pseudomonas sp. NBRC 111123 | reverse complement strand
GGCAACTACGAAGGCGTGGACCTGACTGGCGCAACCACGACCGCGACCGTCGAAGACACTATCAACAACACCACCGTAACGGTGAGTTCGCTGCCGGCTAAAGAGGGTGACGAAAACATCACCTTCAACTTCCAGCTGAGCAATCCGCCGCAGACTGCTGCGACTCTGACTGTGAACGTCGGTGGCACGGTCTACACCGTGGAAGTGGATGCAGCCGGTAAAGGCACCCTCCAGGTTCCGAACACCAACGGCGAAGACGTCTACAAAGACGCGTCGAGTGTGACGGCCACTGTTACTTCGGTGAATGGCGGCAACTACGAAGGTGTCGATCTGACCGGTGCGACCACGACCGCCACTGTCGAAGACACCCTCAACAACACCACTGTGGCTGTTTCTGCCGAGCCGGCAAAAGAAGGCGATGCCAATATCACCTTCAACTTCCAGCTGAGCAATCCGCCGCAGACAGCGACGACTCTGACCGTCAATGTCGGTGGCACGGCCTACACCGTGGAAGTGGATGCAGCCGGTAAAGGCACCCTCCAGGTTCCGAACACCAACGGCGAAGACGTCTACAAAGACGCGTCGAGTGTGACGGCCACCGTTACCTCGGTGAATGGCGGCAACTACGAAGGCGTGGACCTGACTGGTGCAACCACTACTGCGTCTGTT
>NZ_BCAZ01000106.1:0-719 GCF_001320205.1 Pseudomonas sp. NBRC 111123 | reverse complement strand
TCAGGTTCCGAATACCAACGGCGAAGACGTCTACAAAGACGCGTCGAGCGTCACCGCAACCGTTACAGCCGTAAACGGTGGCAACTATGAAGGCGTGGACCTGACTGGCGCGACAACAACCGCGACCGTCGAAGACACCCTCAACAACACCACTGTGACGGTGAGCGCGCTGCCGGCTAAAGAGGGTGACGAAAACATCACCTTCAACTTCCAGCTGAGCAACCCGCCACAAACCGCCACCACTCTGACCGTCAATGTCGGTGGCACGGTCTACACCGTGGAAGTGGATGCGGCCGGTAAAGGCACTCTCCAAGTCCCGAACACCAACGGTGAAGACGTCTACAAAGACGCATCGAGCGTCACCGCGACCGTCACGGCCGTAAACGGTGGCAACTATGAAGGCGTCGACCTGACTGGCGCGACGACGACCGCCACTGTCGAAGACACCCTCAACAACACCACTGTGGCTGTTTCTGCCGAGCCGGCAAAAGAGGGCGATGCCAACATCACCTTCAACTTCCAGCTGAGCAATCCACCACAAACCGCGACGACCCTCACTGTAAACGTCGGTGGCACGGTTTATACCGTGGAAGTAGATGCAGCCGGTAAAGGCACCCTCCAGGTTCCGAACACCAACGGCGAAGACGTCTACAAAGACGCATCGAGCGTCACCGCGACCGTCACAGCCGTAAACGGTGGCAACTACGAAGGTGTCGATC
>NZ_BCAZ01000105.1:0-817 GCF_001320205.1 Pseudomonas sp. NBRC 111123 | reverse complement strand
ACGAGGAAAGCTCGCCGTCTTGGCTGAGGCGGTCCCAGTGGAAGCGCACACAAACGCGGTTGAGGCTGTCGGTGAACAGCTCATGGCCGCTGGGGGTGACCACCACGGCGGTCTGCGGACCGGGACTGGTGGGCTTGGCGTGCTCGAACGGGCTGCGGTAGGGCGCGCTGTGCAACTGGCCTTCGAAGGTGTTGAGGAAGAAGCCATAAGAAGCTTCGCTCAAAGCTGAGCCGAGCAGCGAATCGTCCGGTGCCGGGCGCACGCTCTTGAACAGCGGTGCCAGGCTGCCGGGGGCTTCGCGGCGCTGCTGGGCCATGGGCAGGTTGCTTTCGGCAAAGAACTGCACTTCGATCAGCAGGAACTGCCGGGCCTCGGCTGCCTTGCGCTCGTACAGCGGGTGCTGGGTGAGTTCGAACCAGCGACCGGCTTCGAGTTGGCGCACGCCACCCTGGCCGTGCACGCGGCGGGCCTGGGATTCGCGCTGTTCGATCTGCACGCGGCTGAGCCAATTGCCGCGTTCCTGCTTCTGCCAGTTGTACTGGCCCTGGTACTCGTAACGCTCCAGCGCCGCCGGCGCCGAGGCGGCCTGCAGGGCCGGCATCACGCTTTCACGCGGCTGGCTGTGGGCCAGGTAGTCAACGCTGCGCCAGTTGAGCTTGCCGCTGAGTAGCTGCGAACCCGTGCTCCACTGGGTGATGCCGTCCTGCTTCTGGGTCACGCTCTGGGTGTGGAACGGCAGGCTCTGCGGGGCCAGGGCGGGCAGGGTGTCGTTGCTGTCGGTGAAGACGATGCAGTGGCTGTCGGCCTTGTGCTCGAT
>NZ_BCAZ01000104.1:0-872 GCF_001320205.1 Pseudomonas sp. NBRC 111123 | reverse complement strand
CCCTATGTGTTCTCTCGAACTGCAGCGGTGTGACGGTGACATGCCCTGCCGCCAGTTCAGCCATTTCAGTCCCGGGCTGGTCGACCTCCCTGGCGTTGTTCAGCTTGATCCAGTGGTAGTCGAACCCACGAGGGTCCACCTCTTTGCGCACCGACATGCTGTTCAAAGGCCCGGCACCTTGCCGTGTCACCTTCAGCGGCAAGGTGGCCTGCGGGTTGCAGTCGGGGAAGTTCACATTCAGGCAGGCATCGCTCGGCCAATCCTGGCTCAGCAGTGCCTGCAGCACCTTGGGCGCATGGGCCAGCGCGTTGTCCCAAGGCACGTTCGCACGGTCGCTGTAGGCCTGGCTCAGGGCAATCGAGCGGATCCCCAGCAGCATGCCGGTCATGGCAGCACCGACCGTGCCGGAGAACACCGTTTCCAGGCCCAGGTTCGCACCTCGGTTGACCCCGGAGAGAATGAGGTCTGGGCGGGCATCCTTGAGCAGATGCTGCACCGCCATCACCACACAGTCACCTGGCGTACCGGTGACGGCGAAGCGTTTGTCACCATGCTCACTGACCCGCAGCGGGGCATGCAGGCTGAGCGAGTGCGAGGTGCCGCTCTGGTCCGCACGCGGGGCAACCACCCACACCTCATCGGCCAGTTGCGCGGCAACCTGCTCCAGGACTTTCAGGCCAGGGGCGTCGATGCCGTCGTCGTTGGTGACCAGAATCCTTCCAAGTTTTTGCTGAGTCATGGCTGTCGGTTGATCCTTGTGATGGGTTCCGACAGCTGAGACTAGACCGGTTTCTTCGGATTGAATGGCGGGGGGGATGTGTGGTGGCTTACAGGTGCTCGCCATGGAAGGTTCAGCGCCTGTTAGATCGAGC
>NZ_BCAZ01000103.1:0-910 GCF_001320205.1 Pseudomonas sp. NBRC 111123 | reverse complement strand
CCGGCAGCTACAAGACCACCTACATCGGCAAGCAGCCGGTGATCGTGGTGCGCGACCGCAAGAAGGGCATCAACGTGCTGCTCAACCGCTGCCGCCACCGCGGCGCCACGGTGTGCGAGCACAAGAAGGGCAAGACCAACAGCTTCGTCTGCCCCTACCACGGCTGGGGCTACGCCCTCGATGGCTCGCTGCGCGGCATTCCCCACCCGGAAAGCTACGGCGACTGCATCGACAAGGCCGAGCTGCCACTGGTCAGCCTGCGCACCGAAAGCTACGCCGGCATGGTCTTCGCCACCTTCAAGGACGACATCGAGCCGCTGGAAGACTTCCTCGGTGCAGCGAAGAAATGGATGGACCTGTTCATGAAACAGGGCGCCGGCTACGGCATCAAGGTCCCTGGCGAGCACCGTTTCCGCTTCCCCGGCAACTGGAAGATCCAGCTGGAAAACACCACCGACGCCTACCACTTCCCGCTGGTGCACAAGAGCTTCCTGTCTTCGGTCGACGAGCAGACCCTGGAGCTGTTCGACTTCGTCAAAGGCCCCGGCTACGTCGAAGACCTGGGCAACGGCCACAGCGTGATGGTGATGATCCCCGAGCTGGTGGACCTTGAAGCCGACCTCGACAAGCCGATCCCCGAGCGTTTCGAGTCGCTGGCCGCCGAGCTGCGCGACGAAGGCATCGAGCAGCAGCAGGTGCGCCGTATCGTGCGCGCCGTCGGTGGCTCGGGCTTCAACCTCAACCTGTTCCCCAACGTCGCCTGCTCGATGGCGTTCTTCCGCGTGCTGCAGCCGATCTCGGTCACCGAGACCGAGATCCACCACTCGGTGATCACCATGGACGGCGGCCCGGCGGCAGCCAACCGCTACCGCCTGCGCCTGCACGAACACTTCCAGGGCCCGATGGGCTT
>NZ_BCAZ01000102.1:0-1016 GCF_001320205.1 Pseudomonas sp. NBRC 111123 | reverse complement strand
GAAGAAAAAGCACGCGGTATCACCATCAACACCGCTCACGTCGAGTACAACTCGAACATTCGTCACTACGCTCACGTTGACTGCCCAGGTCACGCTGACTACGTGAAGAACATGATCACCGGTGCTGCCCAGATGGACGGCGCGATCCTGGTTTGCTCGGCCGCCGATGGTCCGATGCCACAAACCCGTGAGCACATCCTGCTGTCCCGTCAGGTTGGCGTTCCGTACATCGTGGTCTTCCTGAACAAGGCTGACCTGGTAGACGACGCTGAGCTGCTGGAACTGGTCGAGATGGAAGTTCGCGACCTGCTGTCCACCTACGACTTCCCAGGCGACGACACTCCGATCATCATCGGTTCGGCTCGTATGGCGCTGGAAGGCAAAGACGACAACGAAATGGGCACTACCGCTGTCAAGAAGCTGGTAGAAACTCTGGATGCCTACATCCCTGAGCCAGTTCGTGCCGTCGACCAGCCATTCCTGATGCCAATCGAAGACGTATTCTCGATCTCGGGTCGTGGTACCGTTGTTACCGGTCGTATCGAGCGTGGTATCGTCCGCGTTCAGGATCCGCTGGAAATCGTTGGTCTGCGTGACACCACCACCACCACCTGCACCGGTGTTGAGATGTTCCGCAAGCTGCTGGACGAAGGCCGTGCTGGCGAGAACTGCGGCGTTCTGCTGCGTGGTACCAAGCGTGACGACGTTGAGCGTGGCCAGGTTCTGGTCAAGCCAGGTTCGGTCAAGCCGCACACCAAGTTCACCGCAGAAGTCTACGTTCTGTCGAAAGAAGAAGGCGGCCGTCACACTCCGTTCTTCAAAGGCTACCGTCCTCAGTTCTACTTCCGTACCACTGACGTGACCGGTAACTGCGAACTGCCGGAAGGCGTTGAAATGGTAATGCCAGGTGACAACATTCAGATGACTGTTACCCTGATCAAGACCATCGCAATGGAAGACGGTCTGCGCTTCGCTATCCGTGAAGGCGGTCGTACCGTCGGCGCCGGCGTCGTAGC
>NZ_BCAZ01000100.1:0-1817 GCF_001320205.1 Pseudomonas sp. NBRC 111123 | reverse complement strand
CGCGTTCCTGGGCCATGCGTTTGAGTTCGGCGGGAAGGAGGGTTGTCCATTGTTCACGGTCGTCGCTTTCGACGAAGCTTTTATAGAATTCGGCCTCTGTCTGGAAATTAAGCGAAAACAAATAGGTACCATGTTCTTGTGGCGTTTGGAGGCTATTCTTGCGTTGCACACGAAGCTGCAAATAATTGCCATTTTTATAGAAATACCAGCTGCTGATCGTTGGCATGGCCAGCCAATCTGTTTGGTTTAGTTTTAATGCAGGATCTTTCCATGGGCCCGTGCCGACAGGCACACCTAGCACTTCATCAAAGCGATCAAATTTTTTGGCCTCAGCTCCAGGTATTCTCGCTTCGCCAGGAAAAATATAGCGCTGCCACCCCGTGGCTGTAATTTTATCTAGTGTTTCATAAAAATAAATGATGGCCTCGGCGTGCCTGGAGTTTTCAGTCACGCCTCCCAGAATAATGTTGGTGTCGGTAATGATGCTGTCATTTTGCGTGATGAATACCGCGCTTATGACATCGTTAAAGATCAATGGGCTCCCGCTAGATGTGAGGAATGCTGTCGCTTTGTTAGTGCTTTCTGCGGGGATGTCAAAGTCGTAAAAACACAAACTGGAATTACAGTCTTTGTCAAATGAGGCGGTAGAACTCGATAGCATATTTTCAATGGTGCCGTTCAGATCAGATCTGATGGTTAGTGCGTCTTTGTTCATGCTCGAGTCTCCGCAGGCGGTTAGCGTGGTGAAGAGGATTGCGCAAATTATCTTACGCATGATCCCACCAGGTGGCTATCGTGCCAATTATTGCTTCCATTGATTTCTGGTCTGTGGTCATGAGTTTGTGGTATTTGTCAGCGATTTTTGTGATAAATTTCATCCTGTCTTTATCGTTATATAGATCGCCTTTGGTCATGATTACGTCAAGTTCTGGGTTTCCCGTTTCACACTGCGTGCTGAATGCTGCCAATCTGCGAGGCACACCAAACTTACCTTCCATCTTGGCCTGGCCATCTAGAAGCAGCTGAAAGTCCCAGTTTTCGTAAATAAGCGGCTGCAAAATACAAAGCTGCTCGTGGTCGGCGATTTTCATCAATGATGCTAATTGGAGATCCCTGCGCGACCTCAAATCTTTCACGCGTTCGACTTGCTGGATGAGGGCAAAGCCTTCTTCTAGCGGCGGAGTTTTTGCCAAGAATTTCACCTTGGGCAGAGCGTCATCAGCCCAAGGAAGTTTCTGGAATGCCTCTTTGAAGCCGCAGACATAGCTATTCCAATTTCGTTCCGGGACGGCACTGCTGAACTCGTCGGGGTAGTTTATGTAAAACCAGTGCCATACAAAAATATCCTGGAACAACCAGAAGTTCCCTTCCCCCAAATGCATCATGGTAATGTCAAAAAAAGGCGCGGCTGCCACAGTCCAGCGCCATTTGCTATTGCTTGAGTAATCCAGTGCGCACATGACCTGCTTGCTGGCGAACGCAGCAAGTCCAGTCCAGTAGAACCGGCCTTTAAGTTCAGGCTTGCCATTTTTCTCCAGCTCAAGATAAATCCGTGCGTAGTTACCAGCGATGCGCTCTGCTCTCGTACTGAAATCCTTGATTAACTCATACCGTGCAGTGTCTTTGAACTCCATGCGGGTTTTCACCGATAGCCGTCTTACCGCTTCTTGCTGGCCGAGTGTCCACAGCTCGTTGTAATGGAGGTTGGGCTTGTTTTCAGAGCACGCTTGCTCATTGAATTTAAAATCCTGCTTCATGATTTGTTTCTCGGCACAAATGTGTCAGCACCTGCCGGCACCACCAACTCATCGGGTACG
>NZ_BCAZ01000099.1:0-1841 GCF_001320205.1 Pseudomonas sp. NBRC 111123 | reverse complement strand
AGCCCTTCGCGGGCAAGTCGGGGCGCCGAACCGCCGCTTCCACAGGAACCGCGTCGCGCCCAAGGCCTGTGCGCTACTGGTGGGAGCGGTGGTTCGGCGCCCCGGCTTGCCCGCGAATGGGCCGCAAAGCGGCCCCGGCAATCTCAAGCCGAGACGGCCACCAGCAACCCATCGCGCCCGAGGTGGTAGCGCTGCAGGTCCTGCGCCAAGGTCAGGTGCCCGGTGTAATGGGCCAATGCCTCACCCCGCACATCATCAATGCATGGGCTGCGTTGCGGATCCCCCTGGTAGCGCGCACTGAAATGCGTCAGCACCAGATTGCGCACCCCCGCCGCTTCAGCGAACCGCGCCACCGCCGCCGCCGTGCTGTGGCCGAACGTATTGCCGCTGCGCTCGACGATAGGCTGGGTATAGGTCGCCTCGTGCACCAGCACATCCACGTCCTTGGCGATTTCGGCGAGCAAAGCCGGGTTGTCGTTGTCGCCACAGACGATCACTCGCCGCGGTGGTCGCGAGGGTTTCAGGTAATCACGTGGTTCAAGCTGCTGCCCGTCATGCTCGACCACCAGCCCCTTGGCCAAGTCACCCCACAACGACCCGCGCGGGATTGCTTCGACCTCCAGCCGCTGAATATCCAGGCGGGGTTCCAGGTTCAGCTCGGTGAACACGAAGCCAACGCTCGGTACCCGATGCGACAGTTGCACGGTACTGACCTGGACGTTATCGCTCTGCCATTGCCCCAGGCTCTCGACGGGCAACAGGCGCAGTTCAAACGGCAGGTAGGTTTCACTGGCCGCCAGGCTCATGCGCACCCAATCCTGCAGCGCGGCTGGCAGGATCAGGTCGAGCGGCTCGCTGCGCCCCCCCATCCCGGCACTGGCCAGCAACCCCGGCAGGCCGAAGCAATGGTCGCCATGCACATGGGTGATGAAAAGGGCACGCAGGTCGCGCACCGACAGCGAGCTGCGCAGCAACTGATGCTGGGTGCCTTCGCCGCAATCGACCAGGTACCAGTGCTTGCCGCTGGCTTCGATGACCGCAGTGGCGCTGACGTTACGGGCTTTGGTGGGCACTCCGGAGGAGGTGCCCAGAAACTGCAGGTCCAATGTTTCGCTCCATGCGTGGTGGAGCCTCACCTTAGACGCAATGCCGCGTCGCGTCGATGCTCAGGGCGCGGCAGGGTCGTCCTGGCGCCAGATCAGCTTGCTTGTGTCGTAGCCCTGCTTCTGAGCAATGGCCAGCAACTGGTCACGCGTCTGATCGGTGATTGCCGGTGTGCGCGACAGCAGCCACAGGTACTCGCGGTTGGGGTGGCCGACCAGCGCCACGCGGTAGTCCTTGTCGTGGTACAGCACCCAGTACTCACCCTTGGTCAGGTCCGGCGCCAGGCGGCTGAACCAGTTGTCGAAGCGCACCCAGAGCTTGTCGGTCCTGCCCGGCACCTGGGCTTCTGCAACGCCGCGGGCTTCGTTCCATTGGCCGTCTTTTTCCTTGCAGCGGTTGGTCACGTCGATCCGGCCATCCTCGCGCAAACCATAGTGCGCCTCGGACTGCACGCAATTGCGCTGGAAGAACATCGGCAGGCGCGCCAGTTCGTACCAGGTGCCCTGGTAGCGTTGCAGGTCGACCTGCTGTGTGGTGGGTGGGGTGTGGTGGTCGTCGTTGGAACCGACGCAGCCCATCAGGGCCAGGGTCATGCAGGAAAGCATCAGGGCCGTGCGCATCGCCATGGCAAATCTCCTGTCAGCGAATGTGGGGCTCACCTTGGTTTGGATGCGGGCACGGCGCAAAAGTTGTATCGGCTCTTCCTGGCTTGAGTTTTCTGGCGCCTGTGAGACCGA
>NZ_BCAZ01000098.1:0-2398 GCF_001320205.1 Pseudomonas sp. NBRC 111123 | reverse complement strand
ACCCACCTGCACAGTGGCAAGCACCTGACCGTGAGCACGGGTGAAGACGTCAGCATCGCCAGCGGCAAGTCGCTGCTGGCCAGCGTGGTGCAGAGCATCAGCCTGTTTGCGCAGAACGCCGGGGCCAAGCTGTTTGCTGCCAAGGGCAAGGTCGAACTGGAGGCACAAAGTGATGCGATGGAACTGACTGCGCTGCAGAACATGAAGCTCACGTCGCTGGAACAGTTGATCGAGATGTCGGCGCAGAAGGAAATCCTGCTTACCAGCGGTGGTGCCTATATCCGCATCAAGGGCAGCAATATCGAGGTGCATGCGCCGGGGACCATCGACATCAAGGGGGCGAAGAAAACGCTGGATGGGCCGGCCAGCATGGAGCACTCGTTCAAGGAATTTCCCACCGGTCCTGACTCCGGCATGTATGACGAGCAGAACAGGTTGATGACCAGTTTCGGTGTACCGCTGGAAAACGTGGCTGTCGAGTTCGATATTCCTAGCAAAGGCAAGCGGGTTTACTTCACCGACCAAGAAGGTATGACACCCCGCCTTTTCAGCGACAAACCCGACACAGCCAAGATGAGGCTTGTGCCCGATGAACTGGTAGTGCCGACAGGTGCTGACACATTTGTGCCGAGAATCAAACCATGAAGCAAGACTTACAACTCAATGAGCAAACGTGCTCTACGTCCGATTCACAGGTTCATTACAGGGAACTATGGACTCTCGGGCAACAAGAAGCGGTACGGCGCCTATCGGTGAAAACGCGCATCGAGTTTAAAAGCACCGCGCGCTATGAACTAATAAAAGATTTCAGCACGCGCGCAGAGCGCATCGCTGGAAATTATGCACGCATTTATCTTGAGCTTGAGCGCAACGAAAAGCCTGAATTGAAAGGCAGATTCTACTGGACCGGACTGGCTGCATTTGCCAGCAAACAGGTCATGTGCGCCCTTGATTATGCCAGCAATAGTAAATGGCGATGGACTGGTGCAGCAGCGCCTTTTTTTGACATCACCAAAATGCACTTGGGCGAAGGCAATTTTTGGCTTTTCCAAGATATTTTTGTATGGCACTGGTTTTATATAAATTACCCCGACGAATTCAAAAGCGCCGTACCAGAAAGGAACTGGAACTGCTATATTTCTGACTTTAAAGTCGCATTCAAAGAGCTACCATGGATTGACGACGCCTTACCGAAAATTAATTTTCTGGCAGAAACCACCCCATTAAAAGAAGGCTTCGACCTCATAAAAAAAGTCGAAGTTTTGAAAGATGGAGTCTTGCGCAGAGAACTCCAGTTGGCCTCATTAATGAAAATCGCTGATCACGAGCAGCTTTGGATTTTACAGCCTCTGATTTACGAAAATTGGGACTTCCAGCTACTACTTGACGGGCAAGCGAAGCTAGAAGGGAAGTTTGGCGTACCTCGCCGCCTGGCAGCGTTCAGCACACAATGTGAGACTGGTGACCCAGATCGCGATGTGGTCATGAAAGAAGGTGATCTATACGATTTCACCGATAGAATGATCTTCATAACCGAGATCGCCACCAAATATCACTACCTAATGGATAAAGATAAAAGACAAATGGAAACCACTATTTCAACCATAAGCTCATGGCATAACAATGAATAAGCATTTGGCTTCACTATTTTTTTTATTACTGACTGCCTGCGGAGCATCGAACGTGAATGAAAAAAAACCCAATGTGACATTTTCTTTAAACGACAGCATCAAGAATATACTGGCAAGCTCCACGATGCAGTTGACGAAAGACTGCAACTCAAAAGTATGCTTTTATGAGTTTAGCACCTCATCCAAGAGCGAAAACAAAGGCGCAGCCATTGTAGACCCAAACAAAAACCCTTTACCTCTGAATAACATAGTTAGCGCAGCACTTATCACATATAAAACAGACCTCGTGGAAAACGCCAGCATCAGGGTTGCACCCGCGCCTTCGAACTCCGAACATTCTGAGTTCATACAATATTTCAACGACACTCTAGTCAAGTTGAGGCTTTCGGGATGGCATCGCTATATTCTCCCCAATGAAGCAAGAATACCAGGAAGCGAAGCGAGCAAGTTCAACCTCTTTGACGAAGTGCTAGGTGTGCCTGTTGGCACCGGCCCTTGGAAAGATCCTACGCTAAAACTAAGTCAGGCACAGTGGTTAGCAATGCCGACAATCAACAACTGGTACTTTCATAAGGATGGCAACTACCTCCTTTTCCGTGTCCAGCGAGAGAACACCCCACAAGCGCCACAAGAACGCGGCTCCTATCTTTTTTCATTTAATTTCCAGTCAGAAGCAGAGTTTTATAAAAATTTTGTCCCAAATGAGAATCAAGATGATTGGGTAAGACTGCTCCCCCCTGAGCTCAAACGCATGGCTCAGGAACGCG
>NZ_BCAZ01000097.1:0-3011 GCF_001320205.1 Pseudomonas sp. NBRC 111123 | reverse complement strand
CTGGTCGTAACAATCCTGAAGCGGTCATGGCTCATGTGGAGCGAGTTCATCCGAGACTTCGGCCAAGCCGGTATCATCCACCGCGCTAGCTGCTTCGCGGGCAAACCCACGCCTACAGGCAGTTACCCGCAGCCCTTTTCCTATGCAAGCCAACGACCCATGGCTATCATGCCAGCCTTATTCCAAGTCGAGACTGGCATGCTGAAGTTGTTGAATCTCCTCAAGGATGGCCGGTTCCATTCCGGAGAAGCCTTGGGGGCAGCCCTCGGGGTAAGTCGCAGCGCCGTTTGGAAGCAGCTGCAACACCTGGAAAGTGAGCTGAACCTCACCATTCATAAAGTCCGTGGGCGTGGCTATCAATTGGCCGCGCCGCTTAGCTTGCTCGATGAGCAGGCGATCGCTGAGCTTGCAGAGGGTGAGCCATGGCCTGTTTTCATCCACGAAACCATCGATTCGACCAATGCCGAAGGTCTGCGTCTTGCCAGCGAGGGGCAATCCGCTCCATTCCTGGTCCTGGCTGAGCGTCAAAGTGCCGGGCGTGGTCGTCGCGGCCGCATGTGGATAAGTCCATTCGCAGAAAACCTTTACTACAGCATGGTCCTGCGTATCGATGGCGGCATGCGCCAGCTTGAAGGGCTCAGCCTGGTTGTTGGGCTGGCCGTGATGCGCACGTTGCAGGGCTTTGGTGTCAAGGACGTGGGCTTGAAGTGGCCCAACGATGTCCTGGTCCGCGGGCAGAAAATCACCGGTATTCTGCTGGAGCTTGTGGGCGACCCCGCCGATGTCTGCCATGTTGTCCTTGGCATTGGTATTAATGTGAACATGCAGGTCAATGATCAGGTCGACCAGCAATGGACCTCGATCAGGCGTGAGGTCGGTACGACGATTGATCGTAACCGCTTGGTGGCCATGCTCAGCCAGCAGCTGCAACATGAGTTGGCCCGTCATCGGCGCTACGGTTTTGCAGCGTTCCAGGAAGAATGGGAGCAGGCGCACCTATGGCAGGGGCGAAATGTGTCTCTCATTGCGGGCACCACCTGTATCGATGGTGTCGTGTTGGGCGTGGACGGGCAGGGTGGATTGCGCCTTGAGGTCGACGGTGTGGAAAAGAGCTTCAGTGGTGGTGAGCTCAGTTTGAGGTTGCGTGATGATTCTTGAGCTCGATTGCGGTAACAGCTTCATCAAGTGGCGTGTCATTCACGCTGCCGACGCCACCATTGTTGGTGGTGGGATTGTCGACTCCGATCAGGCGTTGGTGGGCGACGTCGCAGCGCTGGCGTCCTTGCGACTTACAGGTTGCCGAATTGTCAGTGTGCGCAGCGAAGATGAAACCGCTGCCCTCTGTGCGCTCATCGCCGAGGCTTTTGCAGTCGTTGCCCGTGTTGCCGAGCCTGCCCGGGAAATGGCAGGTGTGCGCAATGGTTATGACGATTACCAGCGCCTAGGCATGGACCGTTGGCTGGCAGCCTTGGGGGCTTTTCATCTTGCCAAAGGGGCATGCCTGGTCATTGACCTGGGTACCGCAGCCAAGGCCGACTTTGTCTGCGCAGACGGCGAGCACCTGGGTGGCTATATCTGTCCTGGCATGCCGTTGATGCGTAGCCAGCTGCGCACACATACCCGCCGTATTCGCTATGACGACGCATCGGCCGAACGTGCCTTGAGCAGCCTTGAGCCAGGGCGTTCCACCGTGGAAGCGGTAGAGCGTGGTTGTGTGCTGATGCTGCAAGGCTTTGCCCGTACCCAGCTCGAGCAGGCGCGGGCCTTGTGGGGTGACGACTTCACTGTATTCCTGACGGGTGGGGATGCGCCGCTGGTGCGAGAGGCAGCGCCACAGGCCAGAGTGGTCCCCGACCTGGTATTTGTCGGCCTGGCGATGGCCTGTCCACTGGACTGAGGTGCTTATGCGTTGGTTGTTTCTGCTGTTGCTGGTGCTCAATGTCTTCTATTACGTCTGGCACCAACAGGAAGCCCCGCTCAAGGCAAAGGACGTAGCCCCGTTGTCGTTGTACAAAGGTAACCAGCAAGAGATTCGCCTGCTCAAGGAAACAGGGGCATCGGCACCGGCCCGGCGGCGTGACGAATGCCTGGTGCTGGGTGGCCTGGCTGGTCGCGAGCAGCTTGATGCGTTGCGGCAACGCCTGCTGAGCCTGGATATCAATGCTGCTCCAGTGTCCGGCCAGCTGCCTGGGGCAGAAGGGCTTTGGCTCAAGATTTCCCCGGAAAGCGAGCGTTTACTGGACCAAACCGTCCTCGAGACTCTTTCCAACGATTTCAAAGACTTAAAACATAAAATTATTTTCTGCCAGGGTATTGCAACTGGCGAATAGCTTGATAGAATGGCGCCCGCTTCACAGGGAACACCACTCAGGTGGCAGAACTGGAAGCGGGTGTCAAAGCAGCTAAGCTTCAGATTTGATTGAAAAAATTTGAAAAAAAGCTTGACACTAGGACGGCAGACACATAAAATGCCGGCCACATCTGGAGGGATTCCCGAGCGGTCAAAGGGGACGGACTGTAAATCCGTTGCGAGAGCTTCGAAGGTTCGAATCCTTCTCCCTCCACCAGTTTTAGCGAGAGCCGCAAGCTCCGCGGGTATAGTTTAGTGGTAGAACCTCAGCCTTCCAAGCTGATGATGCGGGTTCGATTCCCGCTACCCGCTCCAAGTTTGCAGGATTTTGCGCAAAGTGTTTCGCTCTTGTAGCTCAGTTGGTAGAGCACACCCTTGGTAAGGGTGAGGTCAGCGGTTCAAGTCCGCTCAAGAGCTCCATATAAACAAGGCAGATATGAAAATATCTGCCTTTGTTTTATCAGCGTAAGACTATTTTCTTCTGCGGAGGATTGTATCGATGGCTAAGGAAAAGTTTGATCGTTCCCTTCCCCACGTTAACGTCGGCACTATCGGCCACGTTGACCACGGTAAGACCACTCTGACCGCAGCTCTGACTCGCGTCTGCTCCGAAGTTTTCGGTTCGGCCGTCGTTGAGTTCGACAAAATCGACTCGGCTCCA
>NZ_BCAZ01000096.1:0-3360 GCF_001320205.1 Pseudomonas sp. NBRC 111123 | reverse complement strand
TGCAGATAGGGGTTTTGCGAAATGAATCTTGACGATGACCTACTCTCACATGGGGAAACCCCACACTACCATCGGCGATGCATCGTTTCACTGCTGAGTTCGGGATGGGATCAGGTGGTTCCAATGCTCTATGGTCGTCAAGAAATTCTGTAGCCAGAATGTCCAGATGGACAGCCCAGCGAATTCGGATATGTGATGTTGTGGTTCGTTGCGAACTTTCGGTTCGTATCATCTTCACCACCACAATTTGGCGCTTACGCTCAAATTGCTTGGGTGTTATATGGTCAAGCCTCACGGGCAATTAGTATTGGTTAGCTCAACGCCTCACAGCGCTTACACACCCAACCTATCAACGTCGTAGTCTTCGACGGCCCTTTAGGGAACTCAAGGTTCCAGTGAGATCTCATCTTGAGGCAAGTTTCCCGCTTAGATGCTTTCAGCGGTTATCTCTTCCGAACATAGCTACCCGGCAATGCCACTGGCGTGACAACCGGAACACCAGAGGTTCGTCCACTCCGGTCCTCTCGTACTAGGAGCAGCCCCTCTCAAATCTCAAACGTCCACGGCAGATAGGGACCGAACTGTCTCACGACGTTCTAAACCCAGCTCGCGTACCACTTTAAATGGCGAACAGCCATACCCTTGGGACCGGCTTCAGCCCCAGGATGTGATGAGCCGACATCGAGGTGCCAAACACCGCCGTCGATATGAACTCTTGGGCGGTATCAGCCTGTTATCCCCGGAGTACCTTTTATCCGTTGAGCGATGGCCCTTCCATACAGAACCACCGGATCACTAAGACCTACTTTCGTACCTGCTCGACGTGTTTGTCTCGCAGTCAAGCGCGCTTTTGCCTTTATACTCTACGACCGATTTCCGACCGGTCTGAGCGCACCTTCGTACTCCTCCGTTACTCTTTGGGAGGAGACCGCCCCAGTCAAACTACCCACCATACACTGTCCTCGATCCGGATAACGGACCTGAGTTAGAACCTCAAAGTTGCCAGGGTGGTATTTCAAGGATGGCTCCATGAGAACTGGCGTCCCCACTTCAAAGCCTCCCACCTATCCTACACAAGCAAATTCAAAGTCCAGTGCAAAGCTATAGTAAAGGTTCACGGGGTCTTTCCGTCTAGCCGCGGATACACTGCATCTTCACAGCGATTTCAATTTCACTGAGTCTCGGGTGGAGACAGCGCCGCCATCGTTACGCCATTCGTGCAGGTCGGAACTTACCCGACAAGGAATTTCGCTACCTTAGGACCGTTATAGTTACGGCCGCCGTTTACCGGGGCTTCGATCAAGAGCTTCGCTTGCGCTAACCCCATCAATTAACCTTCCGGCACCGGGCAGGCGTCACACCCTATACGTCCACTTTCGTGTTTGCAGAGTGCTGTGTTTTTAATAAACAGTCGCAGCGGCCTGGTATCTTCGACCGGCATGGGCTTACGGAGCAAGTCCTTCACCCTCGCCGGCGCACCTTCTCCCGAAGTTACGGTGCCATTTTGCCTAGTTCCTTCACCCGAGTTCTCTCAAGCGCCTTGGTATTCTCTACCTAACCACCTGTGTCGGTTTGGGGTACGGTTCCCAGTTATCTGAAGCTTAGGAGCTTTTCTTGGAAGCATGGCATCAACCACTTCGCGCTCTAAAGAGCACTCGTCATCAGCTCTCGGCCTTGAGATCCCGGATTTGCCTAAGATCTCAGCCTACCACCTTAAACTTGGACAACCAACGCCAAGCTGGCCTAGCCTTCTCCGTCCCTCCATCGCAATAACTGGAAGTACAGGAATATTAACCTGTTTTCCATCGACTACGCTTTTCAGCCTCGCCTTAGGGACCGACTAACCCTGCGTCGATTAACGTTGCGCAGGAAACCTTGGTCTTTCGGCGTGCGAGTTTTTCACTCGCATTGTCGTTACTCATGTCAGCATTCGCACTTCTGATACCTCCAGCAAGCTTCTCAACTCACCTTCACAGGCTTACAGAACGCTCCTCTACCGCATCACCTAAAGGTGATACCCGTAGCTTCGGTGCATGGTTTGAGCCCCGTTACATCTTCCGCGCAGGCCGACTCGACTAGTGAGCTATTACGCTTTCTTTAAAGGGTGGCTGCTTCTAAGCCAACCTCCTAGCTGTCTAAGCCTTCCCACATCGTTTCCCACTTAACCATGACTTTGGGACCTTAGCTGACGGTCTGGGTTGTTTCCCTTTTCACGACGGACGTTAGCACCCGCCGTGTGTCTCCCATGCTCGGCACTTGTAGGTATTCGGAGTTTGCATCGGTTTGGTAAGTCGGGATGACCCCCTAGCCGAAACAGTGCTCTACCCCCTACAGTGATACATGAGGCGCTACCTAAATAGCTTTCGAGGAGAACCAGCTATCTCCGAGCTTGATTAGCCTTTCACTCCGATCCACAGGTCATCCGCTAACTTTTCAACGGTAGTCGGTTCGGTCCTCCAGTCAGTGTTACCTAACCTTCAACCTGCCCATGGATAGATCGCCCGGTTTCGGGTCTATACCCAGCGACTAAACGCCCTATTAAGACTCGCTTTCGCTACGCCTCCCCTATTCGGTTAAGCTCGCCACTGAATATAAGTCGCTGACCCATTATACAAAAGGTACGCAGTCACCTAACAAAGTAGGCTCCCACTGCTTGTACGCATACGGTTTCAGGTTCTATTTCACTCCCCTCTCCGGGGTTCTTTTCGCCTTTCCCTCACGGTACTGGTTCACTATCGGTCAGTCAGTAGTATTTAGCCTTGGAGGATGGTCCCCCCATGTTCAGACAAAGTTTCTCGTGCTCCGTCCTACTCGATTTCATTGATAAGAGATTTTCGTGTACGGGGCTATCACCCACTATGGCCGCACTTTCCAGAGCGTTCCACTAATCTCAAACCAACTTAAGGGCTGGTCCCCGTTCGCTCGCCACTACTAAGGGAATCTCGGTTGATTTCTTTTCCTCAGGGTACTTAGATGTTTCAGTTCCCCTGGTTCGCCTCTTGCACCTATGTATTCAGTACAAGATACTCAGCTTATGCTGAGTGGGTTCCCCCATTCAGAGATCTCTGGATCACAGTCTGTTTGCCGACTCCCCAAAGCTTATCGCAGGCTACCACGTCTTTCATCGCCTCTGACTGCCAAGGCATCCACCGTATGCGCTTCTTCACTTGACCATATAACCCCAAGCAATCTGGTTATACTGTGAAGACGACATTCGCCGAAAATTCGCACGTCGCTCTTTCGAGCAGAACTCACAAATTTTACCTTAGCCTGATCCACCAGCAGTGAAACTGGTGTTCAGTCTATTTCTATCACATATCCGAATTTTTAAAGAACGATCTGACAAAAGTCAGAAATCAA
>NZ_BCAZ01000095.1:0-3580 GCF_001320205.1 Pseudomonas sp. NBRC 111123 | reverse complement strand
CGTCGGGGACTTCGCTCTCGTGGGCGACCCAGATCCAGGTGCTGTGGAAGATTTTTTCCAGCTCGGCGTCGAACAGCGCCGGGTCGGTATACAGGGAGGTGTGGACGCGGTCGGGCTGCACCAGCTCGGCCGGGTCGACCGTCAGGTTGACGGCGGGGATCAGGTTGCTCACGGGGTCACCTATGGGGGCGATTTCTTATGGGAGCAACGCTAAAGGGCAGGGGGGAGGGGCTCAATGACAGCAGCGGGCAATGTCGTTGCGTTTTGTGCAACAAGAGCGGAGGCCGCTTTGCAGCCTTTTCGCGACACAAGGCCGCTCCTACAAGGGAATGTGATCTCCTGTAGGAGCGGCCTTGTGTCGCGAAATGGGCGCAACGCGCCCCAGCCATCCCAAGCCTTTCTCAGGCGCTAGCTGCCATGCGCACGGCCCTGGCCATCTCCGTGGCCAGCTCGCGGCTCAGGCCATCCAGGGTGCGCCCGCGCCGGGTGACGATCTGGATATCGGTCGCATTCATCGCCGGGCAATCGATGGCCAGCGCCTTGAACGTGCCGCTCTTGAGTTCGTCGATGATCGGCAACTCGGCCAGCAACGTGGCGCCCATGCCAGAGCGGACGAAGTCGAGGATCACCGCCAGCGAGTTGGAGGTGAGTGTGGGCACGATTGCAAACGGCTGGTCCTTGCACGCCGCGTCCGCCAGTTCGCGCACGCGAAAGTCTGCCCCCGGCAGCACCAGCGATTCACGTGCCACCTCTTCCAGGCTGACCGTGGAGCGCGCGGCCAGGCGGCTGTCGCGGTGCACGATCATGCGCAGTGGCTGGGCCAGGCTGTACAGACGCGTCAGGCGTGCGGTGGCGCTGGGGGCGAAGATCACGCCCAGGTGCGCTTCATCGGCCAGCACCCGGCGCTGCACTTCCAGCGAGGGCGCACTGATGATTTCGGCCTTGTGCGCGCCATGGGCATGCAGAAAACCCTGCAGCGAATTGATCGCCCGGGCACCCAGCAGGCCTTCGCCGATGGCGATCACCGTGGACGCCTGCTGCAGACCGCGCAGCGCGTCCAGGCGATCGACCAGTTGGGCATGTTGGCGGGTGCGTTCGACGTAGTAGTCCACCGCCGCCTCGCCGGCAGCCGTCAGGCTGATGCGGTGGGTGTCGGGGCGGACCAGCTTGATGTCCAGTTCCTCTTCCAGCCGGGCGATCTGCCGGCTGACCGATGAGGTGGCGACGCCCAGGGCTTCGGCGGCGGCGCGCATGGAGCCTTTGTCGTGGCTCAGGTGCAGATAACGCAGGCGATGGTCCTGCAAGTCGATGTGGCGGGTGGGCATGGCCTCGACCTCGGGGTAATCACGGCAGGCATTGGCGTGTCCCCATCGATCCTGGCGGGGCGCTTGCTGGGTTTTTTTATGGGCTCGGCGCAGCTGGCCGGCCTTGTCGCGCTCCTTGCCTGGCCATCCTACACCAGCTTTTTTCTCTCCGGAATCATGTGAAAAGTCGACTAAAAATTTTTCGGCATATCGCCCTGCAGGGTTATTTTTTTAGCTGATTTTCCATAGCGGGAAAGCGATATAAAAATTGATATTAATCAATTGGATATAAGGTTTCGCGCTGATTTTCAGGGTGGTCTCCCAACAGGTTATGGCTATTTTTAGCGTGAAAATTCAATTGACAATTCACGTAATCGGTCGCAAATTTTGGTCACCGGCACCTAAAACAAGAGAGACAGAACCATGCCGCCCGACCCAGCCTTTGCCCCCCTGCGTGGCCGCTGCTCGTCTTTGCCGAGCCTGGCTATTTCGCCGCCTGCCAAACAACACAAAAACCGCGCCTGAGACGGAGAATGTCCATGGATTCGCTTTGCCTGCGTGCCGCGCCTGTGTCGGCGCTCGCCTCCGGCCCTGCCTTCGAGGCCTTGCTTGACGGGGTGCGTGATCGTGCCCGCCTGGGTGAGTTCGATCGCCAGCGCCACATTTCCCGCGATGTGATCGATGCCTTCAAGGCCCATGGCGTGTACCGCGCCCTGGTGCCGAAACGCTTTGGCGGGCTGGAATGCTCGCCGGCGGCCTTCTGCGAAATGATCGAGCGCATCTCCCATGCCGACGGCTCGGCCGGTTGGGTTGCCAGCTTCGGCATGAGCCCGGTGTACCTGGCGGCGCTGCCGCTGGAGACCATCGCCGAAATCTACGGCAACAGCCCCGACACCGTGTTCGCCGGCGGCATCTTCCCGCCGCAACCGGCCGAGACCGTGCCCGGTGGCTTCAAGGTCAACGGCCGCTGGAAGTACTCCAGCGGCTCCATGGGCGCCGATATCGTTGGCGTCGGCATTGCCCCGCGCAACGGCGACAAGCTCGACCTGCCGCGCCTGGCGGTGCTGCCGCGCAGCCAGGCCCGCATCGAAGAAACCTGGGACACCGTCGGCCTGCTCGGCACCGGCAGCCACGACCTGCTGGTCGAAGACGTTGTGGTCGGCGAGCAATGGACCTTCGTGCGCGGTGGCAAGCCGAACCTCGACGAGCCGTTTTTCCGCTACCCATCGCTGTCGTTCGCCACCCAGGTGCTCTCGGTAGTCGGCTTAGGGATTGCCCGTGCCGCGCTGGACGAGCTGTCGGGCATGGCCAGCGGGCGCATCTCGGTAACCGGCGCCCCGGCACTGGCCGACCGCCCACTGGCCCAGGTCGACGTGGCCAAGGCCGAGGCGGCGCTGCGTTCGGCGCGGGCGTTCTTCTACGAATCCATCGAGCAGGCCTGGGCGCACGTGCTGGCCGGCGACCCGGTACCGATCGAGGTCACCAACCTGCTGCGCCTGTCCTCCACCCATGCCGCGCGTGTGGCCGCCGAAGTGGCGCGCAGCGCGCAGATGCTCTCGGGCATGACCGGCATCTACAACGAAAGCCCGCTGGCCCGCTGCGTCAATGACGCGCAAGTGGTCACCCAGCACGCCTTCATGGGCGACGTCACCTACCAGAACGCCGGGGCGATGTTCTTCGGCAAACAGCCCCTGCCGGGCTACCTGTAACTTTCGGGATTACTGACATGAGCGATAAGAAAGCCTTGCGCGTGCTGTTCTGCATGGGCATCAACCAGAACTTCTTCGATGCCCCGCGTGAGGAGCAACTGCAGGTGTGGGCCGCGTTCAGTGCGATGTGGAATGGCATCCACGACCTGGCCGGGGTCAACGTGCTGGGCAACATGGATGATGACCAGAGCATGGTCGGCCCGTCCGATGGCTTCCCCTGGACCACCTACCTGCTGGCCGACGTGCCGGACATCGAAACCGTGCATGCCGCCTGCAACCTGTTCCGCAGCACTGCGGTGGGCGAGGGGCCGTACAAGCTGTGGCGTTACGCCAAGGTCGAGGCCCGTGTCGGCCGCGAACTGATCATCCAGCGCGCCTGATTCGAGGAAGATGCCGTGACCAACCTGATCCCCGCCGTCAACCTGACGGTCGACCCGGCCGAGCTGGTGCAGCTCGACCGCGTCCACACCTCCCTGTACACCGACCCGGCGCTGTTCGACGCCGAGCTGGAAAAAATCTTCCACAGCACCTGGATCTGGGTCGCCCACGAAAGCGAAGTCCCCGACT
>NZ_BCAZ01000094.1:0-4531 GCF_001320205.1 Pseudomonas sp. NBRC 111123 | reverse complement strand
CGCGCGATCTCACAGGCACCACAGATCCAAAGGCATGCCCTTCAGAGACGCTGCAGGATCAGTTCACCCTCGGCCCCTGCCAACCCAGGCTGGCCTTCCTGCCCCGGTCGGCCATTGGCCCCGGCGTCGGTGCGATACACCAGGCAGCCCTTGCTCACCCCGCCTTTACCCGCCTTGCCGGCAGCCCCGGCCTTGCCCGGCGCACCACCGTCCAGGCGCACCACGATGCGCTCCTGCGAAAAGCCCTGCGGCAAGCTCAGGCGAATCCGCCCACCAGGCGCACCATCATGCCCGTTGCCGCCATCATCGCCATTCGCCCCTGCGCTTGCCTGCCCCCAGGCACAGCCTCCCGCCTGGCCATTGGCGCCATCAAGGCCAATGTAGCCCGGCGCTCCGGCACCGCCACGGGCATCGATGGCCAAGCGCTCGGCATCGACCTCGGCGAGTTTCAACTCCAGGCTACGCCCAGAGCGGGCAGCCCGTTCATAGGTGCCAGGCGCCCCCGGTGCGCTGAACTCGCTGCCCTGGGCCAGCACAGCACTGCGCACATCGATAAGCAGCGGTGCTTCGGCGGGTGCAATGGCAATCCGCGCATCGCGCCCCAGCTGCAGATGATCGACTTTCAGCTCGATCAATGTGGCTGGCAACAGCAAAGTCGCCGAATCCGCCACGCGCAATTGCTCCAGGTGCATGCTGGCCGATTTGTTCGGCAGGCGCAGCATGGAATGGGAGGCAACTTCCAGGCTCTGCGCCTGGGCCATGGGCGCGGCCAATACCGCCAGCAAGATCAATTTACGCATGGCGAGGCGCCTCCTGCGGACGGGGAATGGACATGACATGAAAGATACCGGTCAACAGGATCTGCAACCGGTCGAACCAACGATGGCTGCGGCCCCGCAGGCTGCCATTGAAAAACAGCACCTCAAGAAAATGCAGGCTCAGCACAAGAATGCCCAACGCATTGATCAGCAAATTCAACGGCAACGGCTGCGGCATCATCAGGTTGAACAGCACCACGCCCCAGAATGCCACGGTCAGGGCCTTGCCCAGGCCCAGGATGAACTTCATACCCCGCCCCTATCTGTCTATTTATTGTTATGCCAACGCGGCCCGAGCCAGCGAGCCGCGCAGCCAACACTACCTGCATGGCCGGGCACACGCCAGCGCAGTCAGTTGAGGTGCAAGTCCACCCGTCGGTTGTGCGCACGCCCTTCATCGGTGGCGTTGTCGGCGATCGGCTCACGGGCGCCACGGCCTTCGCTGGTCACCTTCTGTGGCGCCAGGCCCTGACCGATCAGGTACTCGGCAACACTGGCAGCACGGCGTTCGGACAGTGCCTGGTTGTAACTGTCGGAGCCGACATTGTCGGTATGGCCAACCACTTTGACGCGCGTAACGCCCAACTCGTTGAGGCGCGGCAGAAGGCTTCTTAGGCGCTCCTCGCTACCTGGGGTGAGGTCGGCGGAATTGAAGGCAAACATCACCTGGCCCTGATCGTCCAGGGTGATCACCTCGGGTTTGGGCTCGGGTGCGGGCTGGGACGGCGGGTACTGCGGCAGCGGGCAGCCCATGTGGTCAACCGCTGTATTGGCCGGGGTATCGGGGCAGCGGTCACGACGGTCGAACACGCCGTCACCATCTTCGTCGCCATCCTGGGCGTAGCAGATCAGGCCGCCGGCGATCGCGCCCAGGGCGCCGGCGCCGGCCGCCCAGCTCGAGCTCTCTATGGCGCCAAGGCCACCACCGACCGCACCGCCGAGCAGGCTGCAGATGGGCCAAGTCCTTTGATTGAGGGGCGCACTGCCATCACTGTGGGTGGCGCAGCCTGCAAGCAGGCTGGCAACCATCAGCAACGGCAACGCCGCCTTCGACGTTACACTCATGATGAATGCTCCTGTGTCATCGGCCGCGACCGGCTAACAGGATTAAAGACGCGCCCGCGCCACTTCTCAAGGCGCGGGCGCCTGGGCGTCAACGCTGGATCTTGATCTCGGTGCGACGGTTCATGGCACGCCCCTCGGCCGTGGCATTGTCCGCCACTGGCTGGGTTTCGCCTGCACCCACCACCGAAACGAAGCTGGCGCGAGGCACACCGTTTTCGATCAGGTAATCGGTTACCGCATGGGCGCGATGCTCGGACAGTTTCTGGTTGTACGTGTCGGAGCCCACGCTGTCGGTATGGCCGGTCACGCTCAGGCGAGCGCTCGGCGCTTCCTGCTTCAGGCGAGTGGCAACTGTGTTCAGACGCTCCTTGTCGGCCGCCGTCAGGCGCGAGGAGTTGAATTCGAAGTGCACGTCACGAATAACGATCACTTCCTCTTTCTGCACCACCACTTCCTCGACGACTGGAGGAGGTGTAGGCGGGCAGCCATTGGCATCGACCTTCACGCCGTGCGGCGTGCCTGGGCACTTGTCACGGCTGTCCGGTACGCCATCACCGTCTTCGTCGCCATCGCCGTGGGCCCAGCAATAGCCCGCCGCGAGGCCACCACCGAGCAGCGCGCCCCAGCCAGCCCAGCTGGAACTCTCGATGGCACCCAGGCCGGCACCGGCGACGCCCCCGACGGCAGCACACTTCGGCCAGTCGGTTTTTTGCAAACCTGCACAACCAGTCAGCACACTGGTGAGCAGTACCAGGGGTAACGCTGTGCGTACTATGCTCATTTTCGTAGCTTCTCCTAGGGGAATCGGCATAAGACCGATCTCTGGGAGTAAAGACCGCGCAATCCATCCCTGCCAGCAATAAGCCACGACGCGGCCACTTGCCTCTATGCCGGCGGACAGCAGCCCGCTAGTCTTGGACGACTTGAACGAGGATTGGCAATGACCGAAGGTTTTTCCCAGCGCACCCCGCAACAAGCCCTGGCCGCCCTGCTAGAGCGCTTCACCCCACAACGCCTGCTGCTGGTGGGCACCCGCTTCCCGGCCCTGGATGCCTTTGCCCAGGCTCACCCGCAGGTGACCATCGAAACTTGCGCACCGGGGCCATTGCCGGCAGCCCTGGCGGCCCAGCGCTTCGACCTGGCGGTGCTGGTGGACTGCCTGGAACACTTGCCCAAGCGTACCGGCCTGCAGCTGCTGGGCGGTATCCGCAACCTCAACGCAAGCCGGGTTGCAGTGCTGGCCGACCTGCCCGCCTGTGGCTGGCAAGACACCGATTTCTTCTCCCTGGCGCTATCGGCCAGCGAGAAATTCCGCCGCGATGAGCAGGTGTTGAGCTTGTTCACCTATGATCTACATGACTACAAGCAGGTCCCGGACTGGCTCAACGCCAAGTTCTGGGCCAACCCTGAAAACTTCGGCAAGTACTGGTGGTGATGATGAGTGTTTCGGTTTGCCCATGTGGCAGCGGCAATCTGCTCGACGCCTGCTGCGGGCATTACCATGCCGGCACCCCGGCGCCCGACGCCCAGACGCTGATGCGCTCGCGCTACAGCGCCTACGTCTTGGGGCTGGTCGACTATCTGGTCGCCACGACCCTGCCCGCCCAGCAGGCCGGGCTCGACCGCACCGCCATGGCGGCATGGAGCGCCCAGAGCACCTGGCTGGGCCTGGAGGTGGAAGGCGCCGAAGTGCTCGGCGGCCAGCCCGAACATGCGTTCGTGACATTCACTGCGCGCTGGCATGACCAGGAGGGTGACCATCAGCACCGCGAGCGTTCTGCTTTTGTGCAGCACGAGCGGCGCTGGTACTTCATCGACCCCACCGTCGCGCTCAAGGCCGGCCGCAACGACCCCTGCCCCTGCGCCAGCGGGCAGAAATTCAAGAAATGCTGCGCCAGCTACGTCGGTAACTGAGCATGATCGCCGCCAGCCGCCTGCTCCTGCTCAGCGCCTTGCTGGCGCTGTTGGCAGGCTGCGCGAGCTGGGGCGATGACGACTCGCGCATGCCAGAGCTGCACCTGGACAAGGTTGAAACGGTAAAGGCGCGGTTGCTGCAACAGGAGTTCGTCTTGCATCTGCGCGTCGACAACCCCAACGACAGCCGCCTGTTCATTCGCAACCTGAGCTATTCGGTGTGGCTCGACGACCTGCTGCTGGCGCAGGATGATGTCAGTCTTTGGCGCAGTGTTGGCGGGCATGCGCGGCGCACGTTCAAGATCACGGCGCGGACCAACCTGTGGCAGCACCTGAAGCCGTTGGCCAAGCTGCTCAAGAGCGGCAAGCCGCTGCATTATCGCCTGCAAGGCGAGCTGGAGACGGGGCTGATCATCCATCAGGACCTGCACTTGTCGCGCAGTGGTGAGATAATCCCCGGCGATTTCTTACCGGAGTAACCCTGCAATGACCCAGCAACCCCATGTGCATGGCCCTGACTGCAACCACGGTCACGATCATCAGCATGATCACGACCACGGCCATGTACACGGCCCACACTGCAACCACGGCCATCAGGAGCCGGTGCGCAACGCCCTGAAGGACGTTGGCCGCAACGACCCGTGCCCGTGCGGCAGCCAGAAAAAGTTCAAGAAGTGCCACGGCGCTTGATGGGCCTGGCTCAGGCCTAGTAGCGCCTTTGAGATCGAGCGCCG
>NZ_BCAZ01000093.1:0-5313 GCF_001320205.1 Pseudomonas sp. NBRC 111123 | reverse complement strand
CGGCACCCCGGACGATTCCGAAGCCTGGGAACGGGTGCAGAAAGGCGCCAATGCCGGCGAGAACCTGTGGATCATGCTCAACCGCGGCCTGCCGGGCGAGAAGCCCAGCGAAGACGGCCTGGTCTCTGACGTCAGTGCCGAAACCGGCATGCGCGCGGCGTACCAGCAGTGGAAGAAGATGATGACAGCGGAGGTCAAATGATGAACCTGCCATTGCTCAATGAAGTCACCGCGTTCATCTGGCAGGAAGGCGACATGCTCGACCACGGTGAATACGACACCTGGCTGAACCTGTGGACCGAGAAAGGGACCTATATCATCCCGATCGATCCAAAAGAGACCGACTACGAGAACACCCTCAACTACGCCTACGACGACCACCACATGCGCGGCCTGCGCGTGCAGCGGCTGATCGGTGGCGAGTCGATTTCCACCAGCCCGCAGCCACGCACCGTGCGCACGATCTCGCGTTTCCGCGTACTGGCCGACGACGGCGTCAACGTCACCGTGCGGGCCGCGCAGAACATCCGCGAGTTCCGCAAGGAAAGCCTCAAGCACTACAGCGCCGACCTGACCTACACCCTGGTGCGCGCCGAAGGCGGCTTCAAGATCCACCGCAAGGTGATCAGCCTGATCAACAGCGACGATACCCTCGCCGGTATCGGCTACATCCTCTGAGGAGCACGCCATGAACCAAGTCGCATTGGTAACCGGTGCCGGCCAGGGGCTCGGCCAGCGCTTCTGTGCCCGGCTGCTCGCCGCAGGCTTCGATGTGGTGGTCTCGGACCGTGATCTGGCGCTGGCGCAGGCCACCGCCAGGCAGCTGGGTGGGCGCACGTTGGCGGTCAAGCTCGACGTCGGCAGCAAGGCCGATTTCGAGCAGGCCCTGGCCCAGGTGCTGGAGCATTTCGGCGCCTTGCACGTGGTGGTCAACAACGCCGCCGTCACCAAGACCACACCGCTGATGCAGATCAGCCCCGAAGAGTTCGACGCCGTGGTCGGCCTCAACCTGCGCAGTGTGTTCCTCGGCTGCCAGGTATTGGGCGCGCACCTGGCCGAAGCCGGCTACGGGCGGATCATCAACATGGCCTCGCTGGCCGGGCAGAACGGCGGCACCGCCACCGGCGCGCACTATGCGGCGAGCAAGGGCGCGATCGTCACCCTGACCAAGATCTTCGCCAAGGAATTCGCCGCCCGTGGCGTCACCGTCAATGCCATCGCCCCTGGCCCGATCGACTCGCCTGCGGTGCATGCCGCAGTGCCGGCCGAGCGCCTGCAGGGCCTGCTGGCCAACATCCCGGTGCAGCGCCTGGGCGATGCCGACTTCCTTGGCGACCTGATCGTGCAACTGGCGCGGCCCGAGGCCTACTTCACCACCGGGGCGACCTGGGACGTGAACGGCGGCCTGTTCATGCGTTGATATTTTCCGGGGCGCCCACGCGCCCCTCTGTTAGGCGGGACACCGGCCATGAATGAACAATTGTTGAATGTAGTCGTGCGCAAGCGCGAGATCCAAGGGGCCGACGTGGTCGTGCTCGACCTGGGCCGGGCCGATGGCGCGGCGCTGCCGGCCTTCGAGGCGGGTGCGCATGTGGATATCCATGTTGCCCCAGGCCTGGTGCGCCAGTATTCGCTGTGCAGCGACCCGGCCGATGCCACAGTGTATCGCCTGGGTGTGTTGAAAGACCCGGCCTCCCGCGGCGGTTCGGTGAGCGTTCACGACAGCTTGCTGGAAGGGCACGAGGTGCAGATCAGCGCCCCGCGCAACCTGTTCCCGCTGGCGGCCGATGCGCGCCGTTCGATCCTGCTGGGTGGCGGCATCGGCATCACGCCGATGATCGCCATGGCCCACGCCCTGCACCAGCAGGGTGCCGAGTTCGAACTGCATTACTGCGGGCGCTCGCGCAGCCGCAGCGCCTTCCTCGAGGCACTGGCCAACGCGCCGTTTGCTGCCCGGGTGTTCACCCACTTCGACGATGAAGAAGCGGCCCAGCGCCTGAACCTGGCAGACGTGCTTGGTACTGGCACGGCTGGCACGCACCTGTACACCTGCGGCCCGTCGGGCTTCATGGACTGGGTGATCGACGGCGCGCGGCAGCAAGGCTACAGCGAGGAACACATCCACAAGGAGTACTTCCAGGTCGAGGTCGACGCCAGCGGCGCAGGCTTCGAAGTGGTCGCCGCGCGCAGCAACAAGACCGTGCAGGTTGCCGAGGGCCAGAGCATCCTCGATGCCCTGGCGCAGGTAGGCATCAAGATCGACATCTCGTGTGAGCAAGGGGTATGTGGCACCTGCATGTGCGAAGTGCTCGAAGGCGAGCCTGACCACCGCGACGTGTACCTGACCGATGAAGAAAAAGCCGCGAACGACCAGATCCTGGTGTGCTGCTCGCGGGCCAAGTCCAACAAGCTGGTGCTGGATATCTGAGGAGCATGACCATGGTAGACGTATCCCAATTTCGCAACGCAATGGCGCTGCTCGGTGGCGCCGTATCGGTCATCACCACCGATGGCCCCGCCGGCCGCTTCGGCTTCACCGCCTCGGCAGTGTGCAGCGTGACCGACTCGCCGCCCACCTTGCTGGTGTGCATGAACCGTTCTTCGTACTCCAACGAGCAGTTCAAGGCCAACGGCGCATTGTGCGTGAACGTGCTGGCCGGCACCCACCAGGAACTGTCGGGCGCCTTCGCCAACCGCAACCTGAACATGGACGAGCGTTTTGCCGTTGCAGACTGGACGGTGCTGGAAAGTGGCGCGCCGGTGATGCAGGAAGCGCTGGTCAACTTCGACTGCCGGATTGCCCAGGTGCATGAGGTGGGGTCGCACAGCATTTTCTACTGCGAAATCCAGGACATCCGCCACGGTGGTGCCGATGACGGGCTGGTGTATTTCAACCGGGCCTATCACCGGGTGTGCGAATCGTCCAAAGCCTGCTGAAGCGGGGGCCGCAAAGCGGCCCCAGCGGTCTTCAGGCATTACAGGGTCTCAAGATTGTGGAACACCACTTCCAGCATCTTGTTCAACCGCTGCACCTGCGCCTCGGTCAACCCCTTGAAGCTGCGCTGGAACAATTCGCGGGTCACATCCTGCATGCGCTCGATGTTCTGCAGGCCGACCTCGGTGATGCGCACCTGGGTCACGCGCCCGTCCTCGGGGCTGGGCGCGGTATCGACCAGGCCATCTTCCTTCATGCGGTAGACGATCTTGGTAATGGTCGACAGCTTGGCGATGGCGTGGGTGGAAATCTCGGAAATGCTCGACTCACCGTTCTCGTTGAGGATCCACAACACGCGCCAGCGCGGCACGTCGAGGTCGACCTTCTTCAGCAGGCGTTCCATGTTCTGGGTGTAGCGGCCGTGCACACGGGCCAGCCAGTAGAAGGGGAAATCTTCCTTGCGAAATTCATCGCTGGCCGGGTCGTGATGGCTGTGGCCTTTGGTTTTAGACGTGCTCATCGATTCACTACTTGTGCGGAATAGTCGCGACATCATAGACCTTTCCGCGCATTTGACCACCGCAGCTGTGCCAGTAATTACGGGAATGTTCAGTTGACATTTCAAGTAATTGACACGCATGTTCATGGCTGGGCCACGGTCCGCCATCCATTCTTGAAAAGGGCTCCACGAAAATGACAATCATAGTTGAAACCCTTGACCTGGGCGGCAGCGGCCCCCGGGTCGTGGTCAAGGACACCCTCGACGTCGCCGGTACCGCGACCCGCGCCAGCAGCCAGGCACTGGAGCATGCCCCGCTGGCCGAACGGCACGCCGAGGTGGTCAGCCAGTTGCTGGCCAACGGCGCGCGGCTGACTGGCAAGGTCAGCCTGCATGAGCTGGCATTCGGCACCACCGGCATCAACCACTACACCGGCACGGCGGCCAACCCACGCTTTCCCGGGCGCATTCCGGGTGGTTCTTCCAGCGGTTCGGCTGCAGCCGTGGCTGCGGGCCTGGCCGACTTCAGCCTGGGCACCGACACCGGTGGCTCGGTGCGTGTGCCGGCCTGCTGCTGCGGCGTGTTCGGCCTCAAGCCGACCTTTGGCCGGGTCAGTCGCAAAGGCGTGATGCCGGCACAGAGCAGCCTCGACTGCGTTGGCCCGTTTGCCGCGAGCCTGCCGATGCTGGTGCGGGCGATGACGATGATCGACCCGACTTTCAACCCGGCGCAGGTCCCGGCCAGAGCGCGTATCGGCGTGCTGCGGGTCACTGCCGAGGCGGCGATCCACAAGGTGGTGCACGGTGCCCTGACAGCCAGCGGCCTACCCTTGGGCAACGTCGAGCTCAAGCACTTTGGCGCGGCCTATGAGGCCGGCATGGCAGTGATCAACCGCGAGACCTTTGCCGGTTGCGGCCACTTGCTGGAAACCGGCAAGGTCGGCGCCGATATCGCCGGGCGCCTGGCAGCGGCGGGGCAGACCACCGACAGCGCACTGGCCGAAGCCGAAGAGGTGCGCCGCCGCTTCACCGCAGAAGTCGACCAGGCCCTGGCCAGCTACGATGTGCTGGCGCTGCCGACCATGCCGGACTTCCCGCTGCGCCTGGAGGATGCCGCCGACACCCGTGCCGTGCTGGGCATGACCTCGCTGGTGCGGCCGTTCAACTTGTCCGGGCACCCGGCCCTGAGCATTCCGCTGGGCAGCGAAACCGGCCTGCCGGTCGGCTTGCAACTGGTGGCGGCCAAGGGCGCCGACGAGAAGCTGCTGGCCGTGGCCGAGCGCTTGCTGCTGAACCTGTACTGAGGTGGCGATGACCGATATCCATGAGCTGCAGGCCCGCCTGCAGCGCTTTGAAGACCAGCAAGCCATTCGCGTGTGCATCAACCGCTACATGGAACTGTGCGACCAGCTCGATGCCAGCACTCCGCTGGACGAACTGGCCGGGCTGTTCACCCGCGAGGCCGTGTGGGAAGGCAAGGGCGCCAAGTATGCCGCGAGCTTTGGTGGTTACCGGGGCCGTGAGGCGATTGGCGCGATGTTCGCCACCTACATGAAGACCCCGGCGCACTTCGCCTTGAACGTGCATTTCCTGACCAGTGAGGTCATCGAGGTGGAGGGCGGGCAGGGGTTCGGGCGTTGGGTGATGTTGCAGACCAGCACTTTTGCCGATGGTGCATCGCACCTGAATGCGGCGCGCCTGACGGTGCGTTTTGCGCAGGAAGAAGGGCAGTGGCGGATGGCGCATTTCCAGACCGAGAACCTGTTCAGCCGGCCGGTGACTGCCTGGAACAGTGAGGCGCCATTGCCGCTGCCTGAGCGGTAGGCGCGTTGAGGCGACCAGGTGCATGCCTTGGATTTTGTAGCAAGGCGTAGATCGA
>NZ_BCAZ01000092.1:0-6108 GCF_001320205.1 Pseudomonas sp. NBRC 111123 | reverse complement strand
ACCCACCTGCATAGTGGCAAGCACCTGACCGTGAGCACGGGTGAAGACGTCAGCATCGCCAGCGGCAAGTCGCTGCTGGCCAGTGTCGTGCAGAGCATCAGCCTGTTTGCGCAGAACGCCGGGGCCAAGTTGTTTGCCGCCAAGGGCAAGGTGGAATTGCAAGCGCAGAACGACGAGATGCTGCTGACCTCACTGCAGAACATGAAGCTCAGTTCGACGGCTGCCGGTATCGAGATCGCTGCCAAGGACGGGATTCTGCTGACCAGTGGTGGCGGTTACATCCGCATCAAGGGCGGCAACATCGAAATCCATGCGCCGGGCACGATTGATGTCAAAGGGGCGAAGAAAGTCTTTAGTGGCGGGACGAGCCTGTCGCACAGCTTCAATGAAATGCCCAAGACCGACTTCGCCGACCCGTATGTGATCAAGAAACTCAGTACCGGGGAGCCTGCGCCGGGGGTGAAGGTTGAGGTGACCAGGGCTGATGGCAGCGTGATGCAGTATGTGTCGGATGCAGCAGGGAAGATTCCGGTGCAGCAGAGTCAGATTGCTGAGTTCATGAAGATCAAAGTATTGGGGGATGCATGATGAGTGATTCCGCTAAGCCTCGTGTATCCACAGCTAGAAATAAGGGACCTCGCCATGGGAACTAAAACCTCGACACCCAAAGATGCCGCGCTGCACCTACCTCAAGAGTACGATGAGGATGGCATGCTGACGGCCAACACCACACTTTCTTCATCCAAAGACTCCGTAGAGAAGTGTGTAGCGTGCAAGCGTGACAAGGTAGTACCGATTATCTTCATTCCCGGAATCATGGGCACCAACCTCATGAACCTGAAGACCAAGAAGCGTGTCTGGGTTGCCCCAAACATGGACGGTGTATTCCCGGTTGTCAAAACGCTGGGCTTGCTGTTTGGCAGCTGGTTCAAGTCATCCAAACAAAGGCAGGCGGAACTCGACTCGACCCCGGGCGCGGTAGGTGTCTACGAAGGAGGCGAGTTGGACGATGCCGGCAGTGGGCTATCAAAAGATGACATGCGAATGCGCAAGTGGGGAGCAATCATGCGCTCTGCCTATCATCCGATTATGGGTGAAATGCAGCGGCAGATGAATGACATCATGCGCAACAACGATCTTCAGGGCGAATGGAAAGCGCGTGCGGAGCAAATGCCGAGCGATTGGGGGGATTGGGAGAACAACCCCAGCCTTGCAGCAATGGGCGATGCGAGCGGTTTGAAAATCGCAGCAGATACACAATATGAGGTGTGGGCGGCCGGCTATAATTGGCTTCAGTCGAACCGCGACTCAGCAAAAGACATCATCAATTACATCAACAATACGGTGCTTCCCCACTACAATGGCAAAGCCGAGAAAGTAATCATCGTCACTCATTCAATGGGGGGGTTAGTAGCCAGGGCAATTGTTGCATGTCATGGGTTTAGTAAAATATATGGCGTTATTCATGGTGCCATGCCCGCAACAGGCGCGCCTGCAAGTTACAAACGGGTTCGAGCAGGCTTTGAGGCTCTTGCAGAAAAGAAAATTTTGGGGCGAGATGCCGCAGATGGAGTGGCGGTGATGGCATTCGCAAACGGCCCGCTAGAACTATTACCTTCTCACGACTATAACGACGGTGAACCTTGGCTATTTGCAAAAGACAAGTCCAGCCTGGAAAGAATGCTTCGCCTTCCCGAGCAGTGCCCTTACGAAGAAATTTACAAGTCAGAAAAATGGTGGGGATTAATCCCGGAGCAGAACAATAAATTATTCGATCCCGCGGGCGTGGTTTCTGCCAGACAGGAAAAACCAACAAAGCTCAAAAGAGTAGAATCAACGCCTCCCTCTTTGCGACAAAAATTTGGCGATGTGATAGATGAAGTAAAAGTCTTTCATGCCGATATTGAAAAAAAATACCATACGAATACCTTCGTTCATTATGCCGCCGAATCGAAATCATCAAAACTTTATACGTGGGGGACAATTGAGTGGGCAGCCAACAGCCTACAAGGCCTCGATATTAAAACAGCCAATCTAAGCGGCGACAACCTAGACGCTGAAATCACGCTAAACGGTTTATATACCCTCAGTATTGGGCCTGGTTATTACCCTGGCGACGGCACGGTACCGGCATTCTCATCTACTGCACCCCGAGGTAAACCAGGCGTGCACGGCGCATTTGCTCACGGGCAAAATGGTGGACTACTAAACCGTTACTGCAAAGAAGGCGCGTTTAACAACACGGCGGGCTACGGCCACCAGGATGCTTACACTGACAAGGCCGGCCGAACGCAATTTGCCACTTTGTACAGCCTCGTAAGGATCTCCAAGAGCATTTGACATTTCGATTGTCAAGGAACCCGTAATGAAAATAGCCAGCCGTTTTTTACTCGCGGTAGCTTTAACATATGCAACATACTCCCTTTCCGCAGACACCAGCAAACCAAGAGAGGCCGTCATGCCTGACAACAATTGGAATACACACTACTTCGGCCGCTTTCAATTATCACTCCCGCAAGGCTCGGAAATTGCCACTGACTACAAGATTTTTGATGAAAAAATTGAGCTCGTGAGCAAAAATGGAAAATCTCAACTACCTGTTATTACTCAGCGCCTTATTGACGACTTAGAAAAAGGTGTCGCTCGCGGCACAAGCAGTAAATACGAAAAAACAATTCAGCTCGATAATGGAAGCGTTCTTCTGCTCTCGCGCCTCAGCACCCTATATACGTTTAACGTGTACTTGCTTACAAGTAAAAATACGTTATATCACATGATGATCAAGCGCGTCACACCCAACGGAGTACCTGAAGCTGTAGAAAATATGCGAAAACTAAGCAATGCCATTTATTTCAGACGTCCTGATGCGGCGCCCCCACACGGCGCGTTCGCATTGGAAGCGGGTTACTCTACGCTCCCCAATGATCAGTTTTTCGAATCTATCTATATGGGCGCGCAAATTGAGGGGCACACAGGAAACTACATAAGCCTCCTTACAAAGAGTATCGTTGAAAAAGAACCCAGTCTTCTCGAACGATTCGAGCAAAAAGAATATGACCCTGTAGTAGGAGAGCTGTCAAATAGCGGTCGCTTAAAAACACTTCGCAAGAACAAACGCACTGCCGGCGGCATCGAAGGAGAAGAGGTGGCAGTTGCCACTGAGATAGATGGCAAACCATTTTATGCGTTCCAATTCGAATACGACGGCACATTAGAGTCCAATACGCGTCCCTATATCGCCATTGAGTTAGGCACTCATGAAAATGGAAGCAACTTTAAATCGGATGAGGAGGCGTTGGCATTTTGGGATGAGTTGCTGCAGGGTTTCAAACCTCTTCCGGAGTGAATGCACGTGCCACGCACCGGCGAAGAAGTGGTGGTCACCTTCCTCGACAACGACATCGACCACCCGCTGATCATGGGCCAGGTGTACGGCGGTCATAAACCCGCCTGGCACTCCAGCGGCCTGATGAGCGGTTACAAGAGCAAGGAAATCGGCGGTGGCGGTTTCAACCAGTGGGTAATGGACGACTCCACCGGCCAGGTACGTACCCAGCTGCACAGCAGCCACGGCCACACCCAGCTCAACCTCGGCTACCTGATCGAGCAGCGCGGCAACAACTGCGGCGCCCTGCGCGGCACCGCCTGGGCCATCCGCAGCGGCGGCCGCGGCAAGACCCCGGGGTACCAGAAGCCCCTGCTTATCGCCTCCTCCCCGGCCGACATCGCCACCGCCACGCCACAGAACACCCACCTGCACAGTGGCAAGCACCTGACCGTGAGCACGGGTGAAGACGTCAGCATCGCCAGCGGCAAGTCGCTGCTGGCCAGCGTGGTGCAGAGCATCAGCCTGTTTGCGCAGAACGCCGGGGCCAAGCTGTTTACTGCCAAGGGCAAGGTCGAACTGGAGGCACAAAGTGATGCGATGGAACTGACTGCGCTGCAGAACATGAAGCTCACGTCGCTGGAACAGTTGATCGAGATGTCGGCACAGAAGGAAATCCTGCTTACCAGCGGTGGTGCCTATATCCGCATCAAGGGCAGCAATATCGAGGTGCATGCGCCGGGGACCATCGACATAAAGGGGGCGAAAAAAACGCTGGATGGACCGGCCAGCATGGAACACACGTTCAAGGAGCTACCCACCGGTCCTGACTCTGGCATGTATGACGAACAGAACAGGTTGATGACCAGTCACGGTGTACCGCTGGAGAACGTGGCTGTCGAGGTTGAAATTCCAGGTGAAGGTAAAAGGGCTTATTTTACCGATCAAGATGGTGCTACGCCCTGCTTCTTTAGCGACAAAGCCAAGAATGCAAAAGTTAGTTTGATTCCAGACGAATTGATAGTGCCCGCGAATGCGGACAAATACGTGCCGAGAACAAAATCATGAAGGAAGATTTTAATCTTAATGCGCAGGTTTGCTCAGTCAATGACTTGAACCCTGGCTGTGTGGATCTTTGGACGCTCGGCCAACAAACTGCAACAAGACGACTATGCATCAAAACTCGGCTTGAGTTTAAAGAGCCCGCACGTTACGAGCTCGTCGAAAATTTCAGTACGCGCGCGGCACGCATCGCCGGCAACTACGGGAAAATCTATCTGGAACTGGAGAGCGGCGGCAAGCCCGAACTCAAAGGGCGATTCTACTGGACAGGGCTTGCGGCGTTTGCCAGCAAGCAGGTCATGTGCGCGCTTGATTATTCTAGTACTACAAAAATGCGCTACACCACTGTTGGCTACGCCGCACTTGAAGCGACCAAAGTATTTTTAGGAAAAGGGAATTTTTGGCTTTTTCAGGACATTTTTGTATGGCACTGGTTCTATATAAATCATCCAGAGCAGTTTAAATAATGTATGTGCAGCCGCAACTGGGCGAAGTACAACGATCGTTTCAAGCCTGCTTTCGAGTCGCTCCCATGGGCAAGTGAAGCACCGGCTAAAATCAACAACCTCCAAGTAACTGACTATCTCGCACAAGGATTTTCCTATTTCCCCAAAATCGAGAAAAGTGCTAACCGTGATGACCGCCGAACGCAACAGCTGGCGTCACTCATGGCGATTGCGAACCATGAACAGCTCATGATCCTGCAGCCATTGATTTATGAAAGCAAAATATTCAAGACACTGCTCAACAGCCAGGCTTTAGTCGAAGGCCATTTCGGCGTACCTCGTCGGCTCGCTGCATTCAGCACGGCGTGCGAAACGAACGACCCTCAATACGACATCGTAATGACTGAAGGCAAGTTGCATAACGCCACAGACAGAATGAAATTCATTGGAAACATTGCAAACAAGTACCACAACCTTATGCAGGCCCAGAACGCTCACATGGAAAGCACAATAAGAACCATTGCATCTTGGAGTGAAAATGCGTAAGCCCGTAATTATCTTGCTGCTCGCAGCGCTGCTTGGATGTGAGAACGCTGAAATGAAAAACGACAAACCCACAATCAAAATAAACTTTGACGAACCTATTCAGTCCCTGCTGTCAAAATCGACTGCACCGCTGTCCAAAGATTGCAATAGCGATATCTGCTTTTTTGAGTTCGACATCTCCTCAGCCAACCCGAACAAAGCCGTATTGACCGTTGAAAGCAAAAGCCAACCTGTGGTTTTTGACGACGTTATCAGCGCGACATTGATGACTTACAAAAGTGATACGCTCTCAAATTCGTATGTCACATTGAATGGCGTAGCGCCAAATAGCGAGCACGAGCTCGCCATGCATTATTTTAGTGAGATGGTATCTAAACTTGGCAAAGCGGGATGGCAACGCTATATCTATCCAAACGAGGCGAGAATACCAGTCACCGAAACTGGCAAGTTCAAAGAAGTGGATGAAGTCCTCGGCACTCCCGTCGCAACTGGCCCATGGCAAGACCCAACCCTGGCGCTGGATAAAGATAAGTGGCTATCTATGCCGATGTTCAGCAATTGGCTGCTGTATCGAGGCAATGAGTACCTGAAGCTAAGCGTACAGCGTGAAAACGACACGAAAGCGCCTAGAGAGAAAGGGTCCTACTTGTTCACCTTGACCTTCCGGAGTGAAGCCGATTTTTACAAGGGTTTCGTTGATGACGAAGACCGCGAGAAATGGACATCCCG
>NZ_BCAZ01000091.1:0-6170 GCF_001320205.1 Pseudomonas sp. NBRC 111123 | reverse complement strand
GAAGATCTGGATCACCCCGCCGATGGCGTCACTGCCGTACACCGCCGAGCGCGAGCCGCGCAGCACTTCGACGCGTTCGATCTGGTCGACATCCAGAAATTGCAGGCCGCTGTCACCGGAGGTGGCGTTGGCGATGCGCACGCCATCGACCAGCACCAGGCTCTGGGCGGCCTTGGTGCCACGGATGAAGATGCCTGGCAGGCTGCCACGGCCACCCGTAGGCGCTACTTGCACGCCGGGCACGCGGGTGAGCAGGTCGGTGACGCTGCCAGGTTGCAGGCGGTCGATATCGGCGCGGGTGAAGACGGTGTTGGCGGCGCTGGTGGTGGTCCGCGATTCGACCTGGCGGTTGGCGCTGATCAGGATGTCGGGGAGCTTGAGGGCGTCGTCGCGTTCGGCGGCCAGCAACGGAATGGGGAGGCAGAGCAGGGTGGCAAAGGTTGAGGTTTTCATTGGCTGTTCCATTTTGCGAGGGCTGCGCCCTCGACCGCGACACACGGCCGCTCCTACAGGATTGCGCGATCCTGTGTAGGAGCGGTCTTGTGTCGCGAAAGGGCCGCAAAGCGGCCCCAAAACCTACAGCCCAAGCATGGCCATGCGGGCCTTCACCGAGGCTTCGATGCCGGCAGCATCCAGCCCGCACTCGGCCAGCATCTGTGCCGGTTTGGCATGCTCGACATAAATATCTGGCAGCCCAAGGTGCAGTAGCGGCTTGACCACGCCTTCATGAGCCAGGAACTCGCCCACGGCAGCCCCAGCGCCACCCATGATGCTGTTCTCTTCGATGGTCACCAGCAACTCATGGCTGGCAGCCAGTTCCAGCACCAGGGCCTCGTCCAGCGGCTTGACGAAGCGCATGTCGACAACGGTGGCGTTGATCTGCTCGGCAACCTGCAGGGCCTCGGCCAACTGCACGCCAAACACCAGCAGGGCAACTTTTGCACCCTGTCGGCGAACCACGCCCTTGCCGATTTCCAATGGTTCGAGGTCACCACTGATCGGTGCGTTCGGGCCGGTACCACGTGGGTAGCGCACAGCCGCCGGGCCGTTAAACAGGTGGCCGGTGCTGAGCATCTTGCGCAGCTCGTTCTCGTCGCTTGGGGTCATCACCAGCATGCCCGGGATGCAGCGCAGGTACGACAGGTCGTAGCTGCCGGCGTGAGTCGGGCCGTCTTCGCCCACCAGGCCGGCACGGTCGATGGCGAACAGCACATCAAGGTTCTGCACAGCCACGTCATGAATTAGCTGGTCGTAGGCGCGCTGCAGGAAGGTGGAGTAGATCGCCACCACCGGCTTGCTGCCTTCGCAGGCCATGCCGGCGGCGAGGGTGACCGCGTGCTGCTCGGCGATCGCCACGTCGAAATAACGCTGCGGGTAACGCTCGCTGAAGGCGACCAGGTCGGAGCCTTCCTTCATGGCCGGGGTGATGCCCACCAGGCGGTTGTCGGCGGCAGCCATGTCGCACAACCACTGGCCGAACACGGCGGAATACTTCGGCCCGCTGACCTTCTTCGGCGCAGCCGGCTTGTCGGCAGGCTCGAGCTTGGTGATGGCGTGGTAGCCGATCGGGTCGATCTCGGCCGGGGCGAAGCCCTTGCCCTTCTTGGTCACCACGTGCAGGAACTGGGGGCCCTTGAGGTCACGCATGTTGCGCAGGGTGGCGATCATGGTTGGCAGGTCGTGGCCGTCGATCGGGCCGATGTAGTTCCAGCCCAGCTCTTCGAACAGCGTGCCAGGCACCAGCATGCCCTTGGCATATTCCTCGGTGCGACGGGCGATTTCCCAGGCACCGGGCAGGCGCGACAGCACCTTCTTGCTGCCTTCGCGCATGCTCGCGTAGGTGCGGCTGGAGAGGATCTTGGCCAGGTAGTTGGACAAGCCGCCGACATTGCGCGAAATCGACATGTCGTTGTCGTTGAGGATCACCAGCATGTCGGCGTTGACTTCCTGGGCGTGGTTCAACGCTTCGAAGGCCATGCCGGCAGTGAGGGCGCCGTCGCCGATCACGGCGATCGACTTGCGGGCACTGTTCTGCAGGCGGGCGGCAATGGCCATGCCCAGCGCTGCGCTGATCGAGGTGCTGGAGTGGCCGACGCCAAAGGTGTCGTATTCGCTCTCGCTGCGGCGCGGGAAGGCGGCGATGCCGTCCTTCTGGCGCAGGCTGAGCATGCGGTTGCGGCGCCCGGTGAGGATCTTGTGCGGGTAGGCCTGGTGGCCGACGTCCCACACCAGCCGGTCATCCGGGGTGTCGAAGACGTAGTGCAGGGCGATCGTCAGCTCGATGACGCCCAGGCCGGCGCCGAAATGCCCACCGGTCTGACCAACGGTGTAGAGCAACTCCTGGCGCAATTCGTCGGCCAGGGTCTCCAGGTCGGCTTCGGCCAACCGGCGCAAGCCGGCAGGCGTGTCAGCGCGGTCGAGCAACGGCGTGACCGGGCGTTCGCGGGGGATCTCTTGAAACGTCGTGGGCATCAGGCGAGTCGTTATAGGTGTGTGAAGACGCGGCAGTTTACCCCATTGTGGGAAAAGTGCCCATTCGACCACGGGTTTCGCGGACCCTGTGGGAGCGGGTTTACCCGCGAATGCCATGTTGGACTTACCACAGCATTCGCGGGTAAACCCGCTCCTGCAGGGGATTGGAGTCAATCCTTAATGACGGCGCTCGACGATATAGCGCGCCAACGCCCGCAGCGGCTCGGCGGATTCACCAAAACCTTGCAGGGCGAGCAGCGCCTGGTCGCGCAGTTCGATTGCATAGGCCTTGGCAGCTTCCAGCCCCAGCAGCGCGGGGTAGGTCGGTTTGTCACGGGCGATGTCGGCGCCCTGGCGCTTGCCCAGGATGGCGGTGTCGCTTTCCACGTCGAGGATATCGTCCTGCACCTGGAATGCCAGGCCGATGGCTTGTGCGTAGGTCTGCAGGGCTTCAAGCTGCGCCTGCTCGGCGCGGGCACTGGCCAGGGCGCCGAGGCGCACGCTGGCTTCGATCAGGGCGCCGGTCTTGTGCCGATGCATGAATTCCAGAGCCTGCTGGTCCAGCTTCAGGCCGACCGAACCAAGGTCGATGGCCTGGCCGCCGACCATGCCCGCAGGGCCTGCGGCCTTGGCCAGGGCCTGGACCATGGCCAGGCGGGTGCTGTCGGCCTGCGGGCTCAGGCGCGGGTCGAGCAGGGCGCTGAAAGCCAGGCTCTGCAAGCCATCACCGGCGAGAATCGCGCAGGCCTCGTCGAAGGCTTTGTGGGTGGTTGGCTGGCCACGGCGCAAGTCGTCATCGTCCATGGCTGGCAGGTCGTCATGGACCAGCGAATAGGCGTGGATCAGCTCTACCGCACAGGCCGCGCCGTTGGCTTGCTCGGCGGGCGCGCCAAGGGCTTCGCAGGCGGCATAGGCGAGCAACGGGCGCACGCGTTTACCGCCATTCATCACGCTGTAGCGCATGGCCGCATAAAGGCGTTCCAGCTCTTTGGTCGGGGCGATGAACAGTGGTTCGAGGGCGGCGTCGACGCGGGCCTGGCAGCTGGCCTGGTAAACAGTGATCATGCTTCTGGCTCCGCATCGAACGGTTGCGCGGTGAGTTCGCCGTCACGTTCCAGCAGAATCTGTACTTTCTGTTCGGCCTGGGCCAGGGCCCCCTGGCAATCGCGGGTCAGGGCGATGCCTTGCTCGAACGCGGCCAGCGAGTCTTCCAGCGACAGTTCACCGTTCTCCAGGCGCTCGACCAGGGCTTGCAGGTCGGCGAGGGATTGTTCGAAATCGATGGAGGCTTTTTTGCGGGCCATGGCGACAGTCTCGGTGGCGGGTCAGAACCGCGCGACGTTAGCAGAGCTGCGCGGGGGGAGCAAACTTCAGGCAGCTTGAGGCTGGATTTGCCTGCCTCTTCGCGGGTAAACCCGCTCCCACAGGTACTAGGCAGGTTTCGAATCCAGCAGAGCCCCCTGTGGGAGCGGGTTTACCCGCGAATGGGCCGCAAAGCGGCCCCGTGCGACAGATCAGGCAGGCTCTGCTTCACGCTCGACCATGGCCTCACGGCACCGCGCCAGCTCCTCGATGGTCAGCACCGGCAGGTTGTACTGCCGCGCATACACTGCCACCTGCTCGCCGCGCGCCATGCTGCCATCGGGGTTCATCAGCTCGCACAGTACCGCTGCCGGGCGCAAGCCGGCCAGGCGTGCCAGGTCCACCGAGCCTTCGGTGTGGCCACGACGGGTCAACACGCCACCATCACGTGCACGCAGCGGGAACACATGGCCTGGGCTGACGATATGGCGCTGCTCGGCGGTCGAACGCAGCGCCGCTTCGATGGTGGTGATGCGATCCTGCGCGGAAACACCAGTGCTCACGCCCTCGGCCGCTTCGATGGTGACGGTGAAGCCAGTGCCGTGGCGGGCCTGGTTGTTCTGCACCATCGGCGCCAACTGCAGGGCATCGACAGTGGCTTCGTCCAGGCACAGGCAGACGATGCCGCTGCAGTCGCGGATCATCATGGCCATGGTCTGCAGCGACAGGTTCTCGGCGGCGGCGACGATATCGGCTTCGTCCTCGCGGTCGTCATCGTCGAGCAGCAGCACAGGGCGCCCGGCCTGGAAGGCGGCGACGGCGGCGGATACGTTGGGGAATTGTTTTTGCAGCAAAGGGGACATGAAACGCTCCTCGTGAATGATCGATGAACGTCTCGGGGCGAACAAAATGCGCGCGCAGGGGCGCCCGAATGGCCCCTGCCTGACGCCTTCTTTCATCCGGACTATGACCGTCGGCTCTGGAGTCGCACCAGATCTGCTGACCCCCGGCATGGCCGGGGCGCTCGCGGGCTCATCTTTCGATTTACCGCCGGTGGGGACTTGCACCCCGCCCTGAAGACCGGCCAAGCATACAGCACTGTGCCACCTTGCTGGCAAGCCGCACATCTACGACCTTCGGCGGTATCCTGCAGGCATGGCTCAACAGGAACAGCTCAATGGACATTCTTCAGGTCGCCGGCGGCAAGCCGGTCAAACTGTGGACCGACGGTGTGCCGGTCGAGGACGACGCCCGCCGGCAACTGCTGAACACGGCGAAGATGCCGTTCATCTTCAAGCACCTGGCGGTGATGCCGGATGTGCACCTGGGCAAGGGCTCGACCATTGGCAGCGTGATTCCCACGGTCGGCGCGATCATTCCTGCGGCGGTGGGCGTGGACATCGGCTGCGGCATGATCGCCGCGCGTACCTCGCTGCAGGCGCGTGACCTGCCAGACAACCTGCATGCCCTGCGAAGCGCCATCGAGCAGGCCGTGCCCCACGGCAAGACCTTTGGCAAGCGCGACCAGGGGGCCTGGGACAATGTGCCGGGTTCTGCAGATAAAGCCTGGTGCCAGCTCGCCGGGCGCTTCAACGCTATTACCGACAAGTACCCGCGCCTGGAAAAGACCAACAACCGCCACCACCTTGGCACCCTGGGCGGCGGCAACCACTTCATCGAGGTGTGCCTGGACGAGGCCGACCGGGTCTGGTTCATGCTGCACAGCGGCTCGCGTGGTGTGGGCAATGCCATCGGCAACCTGTTCATCGAACTGGCCCAGGCCGACATGCGTCAGCACCTGGCCAACCTGCCGGACAAGGACCTGGCCTACTTCGTGGAGGGCAGCCGCCATTTCGCCGACTATGTCGAGGCGGTGGAGTGGGCGCAGGACTTTGCCCGCTGCAACCGCGAGTTGATGATGCAGGCGGTGGTCGCGGCTGCCCGCAAAGCGCTGGGCAGAACCTTCGAGGCAAGCCTGGAGGCGGTCAACTGCCACCACAACTATGTGCAACGTGAGCAGCACTTTGGCCACGAGGTCCTGGTGACGCGCAAGGGCGCGGTGTCGGCGCAGCAGGGGCAGTTGGGCATCATTCCCGGCTCCATGGGCGCCAGAAGCTTCATCGTGCGTGGGTTGGGTAACGAGGAGTCGTTCTGCTCCTGCAGCCATGGCGCGGGCAGGGTGATGAGCCGCACCAAGGCCAAGAGCCGCTTCACCGTGGAAGATCAGCGGCGGGCCACGGCGCATGTGGAGTGCCGCAAGGACAAGGACGTGATCGACGAGATTCCCATGGCGTACAAGGACATCGATGCCGTGATGCGGGCGCAACAGGAATTGGTGGAAGTGGTGCATACCCTGCGGCAGGTGGTCTGCGTGAAAGGTTGAGCTGTACCGGCCT
>NZ_BCAZ01000090.1:0-6724 GCF_001320205.1 Pseudomonas sp. NBRC 111123 | reverse complement strand
CCGAGCGCCAGGAACACACCAATCTGCCCCAACGCCACCTGGCTGTTGGCCGCCGCCAGCTGCGACCGCATGTCGGTATAGGTCCGCGTCGCCTGCAAATCCGCCAGGAACGACTCTCGCCCGGCCTGGTAATACCGGTGCGTCTGGTCCGCCGCTTCCTTCGCCGACTGCTCCGCCTCAGCCAGCGCATCACGCCGGTCGAGCAAGGCGCTGTATTGGGCCAGACGGGTCTGGGTCTCGCGGATGGCGTTCAGCACCACCCCGTCGAAATGCGCCAAGGCCGCCTGGGTCGAGGCTTCGGCCATGCGAATGCGGGCTCGGGTACCGTTGGTCGGGATGCTCCAGCTGATCTGCGGGCCGACGCCCCAGCGGTTGGTTGACGGATCACCGAGGTCTTCAAGGATGCCAATGGTGCCAACCTGGGCACCGATGCTGATGTCCGGATAGAGCGCACCGGTGGCCACACCGATCTCGGCGGTGGCTGCTGCCAGTTGGCGTTCGGCCTGGCGCACATCGGGGCGGCGCTTGAGCAGGGCCGCGCCGTCACCTACCGGGACCAGCTGGTTCAGCTGCGGCAACTCGGCACAGTCAGCGGTGCCGGCGGGCAACTTATCCACAGGCTTGGCCAGCAGCGCCGCCAAGGTGTACATGCCCGTTTCGCGTTCAGCCTTGAAACGCGGCAGTTCGGCGCGCAACGACTTGAACTGGGTCTGCGAGCGGGTGACCTGGGTTTGATCGCCGCGGCCCGCATCGCGCAGGCGCTGGTTGAGCTTCACGCTCTGCTCCTGCAGGTCGAGCGACTCGCGGGCGATGTGGTATTCCTCGTTGGCCGAGCACACCTGGGTGTAGGCCTTGACCACGTCGGCCACCAGGGTGATGCGCGCCGTGTCGGCGGCGGCCTGCACCGCGTCGGCGTTGGCCTTGGCGGCCTCGGTGCCACGCTTGAAGGTGCCCCACAGGTCGAACTGGTACGAGGCGCTGATGATCGCCTCGCCGATATTGGCCACCGGCACTTTCTCGGGCAGCAGGAAGGCTTGGCCGGACTCCTGCAGGCGCTGGGCGCCGGCCTTGATGCCGCCGTTGAAGCCGCCCTGGGACTCGGCCACTTCGACCTGGGCACGGGCCTTGGCGATGTTGGCCGCAGCCACGCGCAACTCGGTGTTGGCACTCAACGCCTGGCGCACCAGTTCGTTGAGGCGTTGATCCTGATACAGCTGCCACCAGTCCTCGGGCACCGGTGCCGACACCACACTGTCGGCATCCTGGCGCAACGGGCCGTTGAGGTCGCTGCGCTGTACCGCCGCGTCCTTCGGCACTTCATAGTCGGGGCCGACCATCATGCAGGCCCCCAGGGACAGGCAGAACCCCGCCAGGATCAGCTGTTTCATGGGCGCTGGCCCTCGAGGATCGACACGGTGGCGGTACGCCCGGCGATCATGCGGAAGTCTTCCGGCACTTCGTCGAAGGCGATGCGCACCGGAATGCGCTGGGCCAGCCGCACCCAGCTGAACGCCGGGTTGACGTTGGGCAGCAGGTTGGCGCCGCTGCTGCGGTCACGGTCTTCGATGCCGGCAGCAAAGCTCTGCACATGGCCGCGCAGGCGGGTGTTGTCGCCCATCACGCGGATGTCCACGGCATCGCCGATGTGGATGCCGCCGAGCTTGGTCTCTTCAAAATAACCATCGACGTGGTACGAGGTACTGTCGACCACCGACAGCACCGGGCGGCCGGCGCTGACGAACTCATGGTCACGCGGGGCGCGGTCGTTGAGGTAACCCTCTACCGGGCTGCGCACCACCGAGCGGTCTAGGTTGAGCTGAGCGGTGTCGACTGCCACCTGGGCCTCGCTGACTGCCGAGCGGGCACGGGCTTCGCGGGACTGGCTTTCTTCCAGCTGCTCGGCCGCCACCAGGTTGCCCAGCTTGCGATTACGCTGCGCTTCGCGGGACGCCTGGGCCAGGGTTTCCTGGCGCTCGCCGAGCGTCGCCTTGGCCTGGCGCAAGGCCAGGGTGAAGCGGTCCTGGTCGATGGTGAACAGCACGTCACCGCGCTTGACGGTCTGGTTGTCGCGCACTTCGACCTTCTGGATCAGGCCGGACACGTCCGGGGCGATCTGGATCACGTCGGCGCGGATGTGGCCGTCGCGGGTCCAGGGGGCGAACATGTAGTACACCACCATCTGCCACACGAGCACGGCGGCGAAGGTCACTACCAGCAAGGTCAGGACCACACGGCCCAAGGTCAGCAAAGGTTTTTTCATGGCAGCATCAGGCTTCGGCAAAAATGGTCGACCGCGCCCAGCAGCACGGCATACAGGGCAACATTGAAAAGCGCCCGGTGCCAGACCAGGCGGTAGAAATGCAGGCGCACCAGCACCGCGTGCACCCCCAGGAACAGCAGGTAGGTGCCAAGCATCATCACCAGCAGCGTGGGCAGGAACACCCCGCTGATATCCAGTTCACCGATCACAGGGGCGCTCCGTCGAGGCCGGGGGGCAGTTGCGGTTGTTCGGCAGGCTCGAGCATCACCTCGACACCCGGCAGCAATGCCAGGCGCAGGCCGCTCAGGGCATGCAGCAGGTGGGTGCGGGCATCGCCGCGTTCGTACAGTTCATCCAGGTTCAGCGCCAGGCGCGCACGTTCCATGTTGCGCAATAGCGCGGCCGGCGCGTGCAGGCGCTCGCCGGCGCGCAGGCAGGCGGCGTAGTGCGCGCCAACTTCCTCGATCACCGTACCCAGGCGCTCGCGGGCCTGCTGACCGGCACGTGGCAGGTAGGCCAGCAGGTCGAGCAGGTTCAGCCCCACACGCAGGTCGCGTAGCGCCACACCGCTGTCCTGACCGGTTTGCGACAGGCGCGGCAGGTGCTGCATCAGGCGGTCGAGCATCTGCACACCGACATGGCGGTGCTCAGCCAGGGTTGCCGGCTCGGTCATTTCGACGATGTCGCGCCAGGCGAAGCGGGTCATGCGCTTGGCCGCAAGCTCCACACCGAACGGGCGCATCACCAAGGTCCAGATGAAGGCAAACAAAAGGCCCACGGGGCCGGCCAGGTTGGAATTGAGGAAGGTGAAAAAGTCGGCGTCGTAGGCACCTTGGATGCTGATGAAGGTCGACGTGTTGACGATGGTCAGCAAGGTGCCGAGGTAGAAGCGCGGCTGCACGGTCAAGGTGCCGACACAGATGAACGGGATGGCGAAGGCCAGCACCAGCATCGGGAAGTCGTGCAGGTTGGGCAGCACCAGGAACAGGTACAGACTGGAGAAGATTACCGACATCAAGGTCCAGAAGAAGAACCGGTAGATCTGCGGCGCCGGGTCGTCCATGGCGGCGAAGAAGCTGCACGACACGGCGGCGAGAATCACCGCACTGGCGCCGTCGTTCCAGCCCAGGCCGATCCAAAGGCCGCAGGCGACAACGATCGCCAGCACCGTGGAGACCACCGAGTACAGCATCAGCCCGCGGTCGAAGAACGCGGTCAGGCGGCCCAGGCGCCAGTGCCGGTAGACCGCGCGCCAGGGCTTGGGGTCGTCGGTGCGCAAGGCATGCTGCAGGGAGCAGCAGTCCTGCCACAGGTCAGCCCATTCGGTCAGCCGGTACAAGGCGTTGGACAGCAGCAGCTCGGCGCGCTGGTCGAGGGCGGCAGCGCCAGGCTGCAGGCGGTCGATCTGCTCGTGCAAGGCGGTCCAGCGGGCTACCGAGGCACTGTCGGCAGTGCCTTTGAGCCACTCGCGCGCGGCTTCCAGCACTGGCTGGAGCTGGGCAAAATGAGCCGGGGCGCGGCCTTCGAGGGCGATCAGGGCGTCATCGAGGGCATCGATCACCGGCAGCAGGTGGATCATCCGCCCGCGCAGCTCGCGGGCGTTCTTCAGCGTGTGCGGGCCGGCGCCTTCATGGCCGAGCTGGCCGATCATCAGCTCCAGCGAGTTGAACGTGGCGACCATCGCCCCGCGCATGCCGCCGACCTTGTCGGCGCTGGCTTCGCGGGCCAGGTAAGTATCGCTGTAGCGGATCGCTTCGGTGAACCAGCTTCCAGTGGCTCCCACCACCACCGGGGCCAGCCGCCGTGGCCAGAAGATCGCACCAACCACCGCCGCGCAGACGATACCGAGGCAGATTTCCTGGGCCCGGGACGACGCCACGTCGAACACCGCCAGCGGGTTGTCGACCACTGCCAGGGCAATCATTGGCAAGGTGTAACCGGCCAGCATCAGCACGTAGTTGTTGGCCGTGCGCAGGTTCAGCGAGAGGAACAGCAAGGTGCCGGTCCACAGGGCGATAGCGATGCTCAGCAGCAACGGCGACTGCACCAGCGGCGGCACGAAGAAGATCGCCCCGGCAGCACCGAGCAGCGTACCCACGGCGCGATACAGGGCCTTGGAGCTGGTTGGGCCGACGAACGGGCTGGAGACGATGTACACAGTGGCCATCGCCCAATACGGTCGCGGCAACTGCAGCAGCAGGGCGATGTACAGGGCAATCATCGACGCGGCGAAGGTGCGCACGCCGTAGAACCAGTCACGGGCTGGCGGTACCGAACTGAAGAAGCCGTTCATGCCACCCCGCCTGCAGTGCCCAAGCCAGCGGCTTCGAAAGCACGCAACACGCGCAGCGCAGCCTGCAGGTCGGCCTCGTCGATGCCCTGCAGCACGTCATGGCGCACACGCACCAGTTCGGCTTCGATGGCTTCGGCCAGGCGCCGGCCTTCAGCGGTCAGGCTCAAGGCTTTGGCACGGCGGTCCAGCGGGTCCTCGCTACGGCAGACCAGGCCAGCCTTGCACAGCTGGTCGAGCAGGCGTACCAGCGACGGGCTTTCCAGGCCGGCAGCCTGGGCCACGGCCACTTGGTGCACACCATCTCCCAGGCGCACGATCATCAGCAACGGTGCGGCGCAGGCCTCTGAGATACCGTAGCCGATCAGGGCGTTGTGGCAGATGCGCCGCCAGTGGCGAGCGGCAACCACCATGCCGCTGCTGACTTGCAGGCGCAGGGAGTCAATGGACATGTGGGGAACCAAGGATATTCATAGTTTGCTAACTATCAATATACGCCTGTGCCTCCCCCTGTCGTCAACCGTGGGCGACGGGGGGCCAAGATGAAATTCTTGTTCACCTGCACGGCCTCTTCGCGGGCAAGCCCGCTCCCACAGGGACCATATAAGTCTTGAATGCCGGGATATTTCTGTGGAAGCGGGCTTGCCCGAGAAGAAAGCAGCACAACACTCAGGGCTGAATCTGGTCTTCCAGCTTCATGGTCAGGGCCAAGGTGCTGCCCATCTGCACCGCCCGGTCACGCCAGCACTGGTAACGCGCTTCATCGCGGCTGCTGAAATGCACCGCCAACTCCTCGGCCGCCTGCATCACCCCGGTTGCCGCCGCCAGTTCCAGCCAATACAGCGCGGCTTTGGTATCAGCATCCACGTACAAGCCATGCAGCAGACGGTAGCCCACTTCGAACCGGCAACGCGCCTCACCCCGCTCGGCTCCGCGCAAAAACCATTGGTAAGCCAGGCCGGGGTCCACCTGCCACGCCGGCGCGGTGTCGCAGACTTCTTCTTCGTACAGGTCACCCAGCGCCGCGGCGGCATGCAGCAGGCCCCGTTCGAAGGCCTGTTGATAACACTCCGCAGCCTGCGCATAGGAGGTTTCGATACCCTTGCCAAAGTAGTGCTGCTGCCCCAGGTTGAACCACGCCGCCGCATTGCCCTGCAGGGCCGCCATGCGCAGCAGGTGCCTGGCCAGCGCGGTGTCGGCCCGCCAGTACTTGCCATTGAGCCAGATCCAGCCTAGGTCGTTGAGTGCTGCCACATTGCCGGCCAGCGCCTGCTGGCGCAGGTCGGCGTACACCGCCTGCAGGTCGTGCGCCTCGTCCAGGCGGTTGACCAGCAGCGCGCGCTGGCTGGGCAGCCCTACCCCGGCGAACAGCCGCTGTCGCCTGCCGGCGTGTGTCGGTGGGCAAATGACCTGCTCAGGCAAAAGGCGGGCGAGCAGCGAATGGATATTGCTGACAGCAGACATGTTCATCCTCATTGAACGACCCACAGGCCCGACCGCGGCTGTGATGAGGCGTGATTCTGCGCGACGTCACGTCAAAACCTGTCGCGAACGATTCGAGGCAAGGCAACCAATTGCGCATTCCTTGATCTGAACGAGTTATGGCTAATTGCCATGAGCTGTTCCAGCCGCCATCCTGTTGCGGCAAGCCTAGACAAGGACGTTACCTTTTGCCGTTCGCTACCACCCGCGCCACCCTCAGCCGTCAATGGGCGCTGCTGCGCCAGTTACCTAGCCGCTCCCCAGGCATCACCAGCGCCGAACTGGTGTGGCGCCTGCGCGATGTGGGCTTCAATGTCAGCAAACGCACCGTGGAACGGGACCTTAACGAGCTGTCGCTGATCTTTCCGCTGGATCGCAATGACAAGAGCATTCCGTTTGGTTGGCACTGGTCGGCGAACATTGCAGGCGAGTTGCGAGGGAATTTCGATCTGCAGGGATATTTGCGCGGTGATTCGCTGCAGCCGGCGCAGGGTGAAGGCTTCGAGATACAGGCCTGGGTCAGCGACCCATTGGCCAAGCAGTTGCGTGAAGCGCCGTTGAGCATGGACATGCAATTGACGGCACTGGACCAGGGGCATCGATTGCGGGCCACCGTGGAAGATGGCGGGCCGTTACGCTGGTGGGTGTTGAGCCAAGGGGAAGGCCTGGTGGTCGAAGAGCCGCAGTCACTG
>NZ_BCAZ01000089.1:0-6795 GCF_001320205.1 Pseudomonas sp. NBRC 111123 | reverse complement strand
GGGTTTACCCGCGAAGGGGCCGGTGCAGGCAGTTCACCGTTCCCGCAGCGCCTCGGTGCGGGCCTTGAGCACCGGCTTGAGCAGGTAATCCAGCACGCTCTTCTGCCCGGTGATGATATCCACCGTGGCCACCATCCCGGGGATGATCAGCAACGGCTTGTTGTCCCCACCCAAGTGGTTCTTCTCGGTCCTCACCTGGATCAGGTAGAACGCATTGCCCTTGTCATCGGTGACCGTGTCGGCGCTTATCAGCTCCAGCTTGGCCTTGAGCCCACCGTAGATGGTGTAGTCATAGGCACTGAACTTGACCATCGCCGGTTGCCCCGGGTGCAGGAAGGCCACGTCCTGAGGGCGCACCTTGGCCTCGATCAGCAGGTTGTCCTCGATCGGCACGATCTCCACCAGGTCACTGCCCGGCTGCACCACGCCGCCGATGGTGTTGACCTTGAGCAGCTTGACGATGCCGCGCACCGGTGACACCACGGTGGTGCGGTTGACCCGGTCGTCGATGGCGATACTGGTGGCGGTGATCTTGGACAGCTCGGTGCGTTTGTCATTGAGCTCCTTGGCAGCGTCCGAGCGGAAGCCTGCCTCGGACTCCTCGATCTTGCTCTTGATCTCGGCGATCGCCGCTTCGGCACGGGGGATGGCCAGGCTGGTGGCGTTGAGCTGGCCGCGAGCTTCGACGGTGCGTTGCTTGAGGCGCAGGATTTCCACCGGGGAAATGGCGCCCTTGCTTACCAGCGGCGCCGACATGTCGGTCTCCTGCTGCAGCAATGCCACGGCCGAGCGGTATTGATCGACCTTGGAGCGGAACTCGGCAAGTTCCTGGTTCTTCTGCCGCAGCTGTTCGTTGAGGGTCTGTTTTTCGCTGGCCAGGCGCCGCTGGCGCGAGCCATACAGGGCGATTTCGTCTTCGGCGACCTGGGGCGCCTTGGCGCGCACTTCGTCCGAGAGCACGAACGGGCGCCCTTCGGCCTCCGCCGACAGGCGCTCGACCTGGGCGGTGAGGGCGTAACGGTCAGCCTCGCTTTCGCCTTTGTTGGACTTGAACCGGGTGTCGTCCAGGCGCAGCAACGTGGCGCCTTTCTCGACCATCTGGCCTTCGCGCACGAAAATCTCGGTGACGATACCGCCTTCAAGGTTCTGCACCACCTGCACCTTGCTCGACGGGATCGCCTTGCCTTCACCGACGGTCACTTCGTCGAGCACCGCCAGGCTGGCCCAGGCCAGCGCCACCAGCAGCAACGCTGCGGCCAGCCACACGGTCAGGCGCGACAGGCGAGGCGCATCCTGCAGGGTGGCGCCTGCCAGTTCCGGCATGTAGTCGCGCTCGGCCCGTTTGTCGGTGCCATGGCTACTGCGGATGTTATGGCTCAAGGACATGGCCTACCTCACTTTTCTCAGTGGCAAGGTGCGGCCCCTGTGGGAGCGGGCTTGCCCGCGAACACCGGCAAAGCCGGTGCCACACACCGCCGTGTCTGCTTCGCGGGCAAGCCCGCTTCCACAGGGTTGAATATGTTGAGTCAAAGGGCTGAGCCGATACGGCCCTTGCGCAAGGCGTCGACAACCGCATCCTTCGGCCCGTCAGCGACGACCTTGCCGTTGTCCAGCACCACCAGCCGGTCCACCAGGCTCAGCATCGAGGTGCGGTGGGTGACCAGCAGCACGGTCTTGCCGGGCACCCAGGCCAGCAGGCGCTGGCGCAGTTGCTCTTCACTGCTGTTGTCCATGTGGCTGGTCGGCTCGTCGAGGATCAGGATCGGCGGCTCCAGCAGCAGCGCACGGGCCAACAACACGGCCTGGCGCTGGCCGCCGGAAAGCAGCTGGCCGCGCTCGCCCACCGGGCGGTCGAAGCCGTTGGGGTGTTGCCGGGCCAGCTCGCTGACACCGGTGAGCTCGGCCACTTCGAGCATGCGCGCATCGCTGATATGGCGCGCACCCAGTGTCAGGTTGTCGCGCAGGCTGCCGGCCAGCAGCGGCAAGTCGTGGGCAACGTAGCCGATCTGGCTGCGCAGGTCGGCGATGTCCAGCTGGCGCAGGTCGAGGTTGTCCAGCAGCACCTGGCCGTCGTCGGGGTGGTGGAAGCCCATCAGCAGGCGGCCCAGGGTGCTCTTGCCCGAGCCGCTGCGGCCGATGATGCCGATGCGCTCGCCGGGGGTGATGGCCAGGTTCACATCCTGCAACGCAGGGCTGGTCTGCCCCGGGTAGCGGAAGCTGACGTGGCTCAGCGCCAGTGCGCCCTTGAGCGTGGTGTGCTCCAGCGCCTGCTGGTCGAGCTGACGCTCCTGGGGCAGGGCCATCAGCGCGTCGGTGCTGCGCATGGTCAGTTGCGCTTGCTGGTAGCGGGTGATCAGCCCGGCGATCTGGCCGAGTGGGGCGAGCACCCGGCTGCCGAGCATGTAGCTGGCCACCAGCGCGCCGACGCTGAGGTTGCCGGCGATGATGCTGTACACCCCGGCAACGATGGTGGCCATACCGCAGAACTGCTGGATGAACAGCGTGCCGTTGCTGGCCAGCGACGACAGGTTGCGGGCGTGGGCGTCGAGGCGGGCGATGGCTGCGTTGGTGTGCTCCCACTGGTATTGGCGTTCGCTTTCGGCGCCACAGGCCTTGAGGGTTTCCAGGCCGCCCAGGGTTTCGATCAGCAGGGCCTGGCGCACGGCACCGAGGCTCAGGCTTTTTTGCACGGTGTCGCGCAGGCGGGCCTGGATGATCAGGGCAAAGCCCACTGCCAGCGGGAAGGCGATCAGCGGGATCAGTACCAGCCAGCCACCGAGCAGGCCGATCACCAGCAGCATCAGGGCCACGAAGGGCAGGTCGATGATGCTGGTCAGGGTGACCGCGGTGAGAAATTCGCGCAGGCCCTGGAAGTCATGGATGCTCTGGGCGAAACCACCGATGGTGGCGGGCTTGGCCTTCATGGCCATGCCGGTGATGCGCTCGAACAAGGTGGCGGAGAGGATCAGGTCGGTCTTCTTGCCGGCCTGGTCGAGCAGGTGGGCGCGAACCATGCGCAGCACCAGCTCGAAGGCGGTGCCGATGAACAGGCCGGCGACCAGCACCCACAAGGTCGACAGCGCCTGGTTGGGGACCACGCGGTCGTAGGTCTGCATGACGAACAACGGCACCATCAGGCCCAGCAGGTTGATCAACAGGCTGGCCAGCAGGGCGTCGCCGTAGAGCCAGCGGGAATGGCGCAGGGTGTCGCGGAACCAGGCGTTGACCCTCGGCAGCAGCGGCGAACGCACGTCTTCCAGGGTATGCCGCGGGCGGGCGAACAGGGCGTGGCCGCTGTAGGCCTGCTGCAGGGCTTCACGTTCGACCCATTGCTCGCCGCCTTCGGCTTCGCAGGGCAGGATCAGTGCCCGGCCGTCATCGCCCCAGCGTTGCAGCACCGCGCTGCGGCCGTTGCCGAGCAACAGCAGCACGGGCAGGTTGAGCGCCGAAATGTCATCCAGCGCCCGCTCCAGTACCCGTCCTTGCAGGCCGGCACGCGCCGCTGCCCGCGGCAGCAGGTCTGCCCCCAGGCGTTGCTGGGCCAGGGGCAGGCCGCTGCACAGGCTGGCGCGGCTGGCTGGGCGGCCATGCAGCCGACACAGGATCAACAGGCCATCGAGCAGTGGGTCATCGACATCCGGGCGCGGCTGCGCAGTTTGCATACTGGTCACGATGGCCTACTCCCGCCAGGTGGATGGGTTGCAGTGCAGGCGCTCCGTGCCAGTACGCGTGACGCTCAGCGCATGTCGGGCAGCCTGGCCTCGGTCCGGACCTCGTTGTTGGCGATGGCCTCCGGTGGTAGCGAAATGCGTTGCTTGCTCAGCAATTCACCCATGGTCGCCAGCACCCGGTACATCGAGAACTCTTCGGTGTAACGCACTTCGGTGTAGCGGCGATTGGCGTTGTACAGCTCGTTTTCGCTGTCGAGCACGTCGAGCAGGGTGCGCTGGCCAAGGCCGAACTGGTCCTGGTAGGCCGCACGTACACGTTGGGTGGTTTCCGCGTACTCACGCGCCGTCGGGGTCTGCTTGCGGGCGTTGTTCATGGCGTTCCAGGACAGGCTGAGGTTTTCGGTCAGCTCGCGCAGCGCATTGTTGCGGATGTCCAGCGCCTGGTTGATCTTGTGCGCGTCGGACTGCAGGCGGGCCTTGTCGCTGCCGCCGCGGAACAGGTTGTAGTTGAGTTCTACGCCGGCCTGCCAGTCGTTGTTGCTGTGGCCCTGCTCACCGCCGATGTTGTTGTTGGCACCGGTCGCCAGTACGGCGTCCAGGCGTGGGTAGAACGGCGACTTGGCCACTTCGTATTGCTGTTCGGCGGCATTGACGTCGGCCTGTGCCGATTTCAGGTACGGGTTGTTCTGGCGCATGCCTTCGCGTGCTTCTTCGAGGGTGGCCGGCACTTCCACCTTGATCGACTGCGGCCCTTCCAGCTCATCAGGCACGCGGCCCACCACGCTGTAGAAATTGGCCTCGGCATCGGCCAGGTCGACTTCGGCCGTGTCCAGGTTGTTTTCCGCCAGGGCGCGACGGGCGCGGGACTGGTCGAGGTCAGCGGTGCTGCCGACGCCGCGCTCGCTGCGCAGGCCGATCTGGTCGTTGACGCGCAGGTGCGCCTGCAGGTTGTTCTTGGCCAGAGTCACCAGTTCACGGCGCTTGAGTACCTCGAGATAGACCTCGACGGTACGCAAGGCGACGTCTTGGGCGATGGCCTGGGTGTAGTAGGCGCGCGAGGTCGCCACCGCTTCGGTGCGGCCCACTTCATTGGCGGTGTTGAAGCCGTCGAAGATCATCTGCCGCAGGCGCAGTTCCGACTGTGTGTAGTTCAGGGTTTCCTTGTTGTGGTTGGTCGTGCCGTCCGGGTTGAGGCCCCGGGTATTGAGGTTGTCCGAGCGCTGGCGCCCATAACCTGCCACCAGATCCACGGTCGGGTAGTAACCACCACGGGCGAATTTGACGTCCTCATCGGCCGAAAGCTTGCTGTTGCGGTTGGAGCTGATTTGCGGGTGGTAATCCACGGCACTCTGTATTGCTTCGTTGAGGGACATTGCCTCGACGTTCGAGCATGCCATGGCTACCAGCATTGCACTGGCGAGGGGGGTGAAAACGCGCATGGGGTTACTTCTCCCTGGTCACAAAAAAAGTCCTGCTATTCGCCAAAAAAATGGCGAAATTTATAATTCAAACCGTTTCATGTTTGTAACAAGAGCTAAGAACATTTAACGCGCGGGCTAAGAATTTTTTCTCATAACGCCTATGCGAAAAAAAACTTATGCGGTCTAACGAAAGCAAGACATTGTTTCTTCCAGGTGAATTCGCGCGCGGTTGGAAGGCGCGGCCTACAAGCACTGCAGCAAGTTCCAGATTATTTTCAGCTAACGACGCGGAACGGATGGGTGGAAGTAGTATTTGGCGACAAAAAATTGGCACCAAATGATGGCCAACTTAAATTATTACTATCGCCAAAGTAGTACATGAGAGAACGATTCTCACCGTTGAGATATTTCGGACTCCATACCCACATCTGCCTGCGCAACGTCATTGGCTGAAGTAGCCGATCAGTAAGGGGAGGCGTTCGCTCATGGCTAAATTAGTCGGTGTGGTCAGCAAGGTGATTGGTCAGGTCTTCGCGGTTGCCGGCGATGGCAGTCGGCGCCCGTTGATCGAAGGCGACCGCCTGTTCGCTGGCGAGCAACTGGAGACGGGTGCTGCGGGTGCCGTGGCGGTCCGCCTGCAGAACGGTGCCGAATTGACCCTGGGCCGCGACAGCAGCCTGGAGATGACGCCGGACCTGCTTGCCAGCCGGGCGCCCCATGGGCAGGGCCACGACGTTGCGCCGAGCGACGCGCAACTGAGTGATGTGGAGCGTATCCAGCAGGCAATTGCCGCTGGCGACGACCCCACCCAAAGCGCTGAGGCAACCGCCGCCGGGTCCCACAGCGGGAGCGCGTCCGGGGAGCAGGGGGGAGGCCACAGTTTCGTCCTGCTGAATGAAGTCGGTGCGCGTGTTGATCCCCGGGTGGGTTTCCCGACGGCGGGCTTCAATGGCATTCCAGAGCTGGCCAACCGCGAGGTAGGCGGCCTTGACCCGAGCAATGGCAGTTCGCTCAACGGCCGTCCCGTTGGCGGCGGCAACGGCGATGCAGGCACGCCCCCTACAGAGCCTTCCATCCCGACGGTAGACCCCAATCACCCCGTCACCTTGTTGGGGCTGGATATCGCCCCCGGCGAGCTGAGCCTGAACGAGGCGAACCTGCCGTTGGGCTCTGCCAGTGATGCGGCGGCCCTGACCCAGCACGGCCGCTTTACCGTGGTGGCTCAGGATGGTGTGTTCAACCTCAGCGTCGCTGGCATCAACGTGGTGACGGGGGGCGCGGTGACCGGCGTTGGCCAGTCGATCACCACCGGGCTGGGCAACATCCTGACCATTACCGGCTACAACCCGAGCACCGGCGAGGTGAATTACACCTACACGCTCTCCGCATCCGGGCAACATATCGAGAATGACGGGGCCAAGTCGCTGACCGAGCACTTGCCAGTCCTGGTCAGTGACCGCGACGGTGATGTCGCCCAGGGCTCGCTGGATGTCATCATCCACGATGATGCACCCCAGGCATTCGACGATGGCAACCTGGTCACTGCGACCGAGCAGCAGGTCGAACTGACCGGCAATGTGCTGACCAACGACGTGCAAGGCGCCGACCGCGTGGCGGGCGGCCCGGTGATCGCCGGCACCTTCACCGGCACCTACGGCACGCTGGTGCTGGCCGCAGACGGCTCCTACACCTACACCCTCAAT
>NZ_BCAZ01000088.1:0-7024 GCF_001320205.1 Pseudomonas sp. NBRC 111123 | reverse complement strand
GGGCGGCGCGCGATTTCACAGGCGCCGAATCGCTCTCGACGAACTCACTTGGCGGTCACCGCTTCAGCAGCGCTATCCTGCGACAGACTGTACACATAGGCTGCCAGCAGGTGCACCTTGTCATTGCCCTGGATTTCCGCCTGGGCTGGCATCTGCCCTTGGCGGCCATAGCGAATGGTCTGCTGCAACTGGGCAAAGCTCGAGCCGTAGATGAACGCCTGCGGGTGGGTCAGGTTCGGCGCGCCCATGGCCGGGGTGCCTTTGCCTTCAGGCCCGTGGCAGGCCACGCAGTTGCCCGCAAAGATCTCCTTGCCCTTGAGCGGGTCGGCCTTGACCCCTTCCGGCAGGCTGCGGCCGTCGAGGTTGCTCAGCACGAACGCGGCGACATCTGCCACGCCCTGGTCGCCGATCACCTCGACCCACGCCGGCATCACACCGTGGCGGCCGTTCATGATCGAGGCCTTGATGGTCTCTGGCTCGCCACCCCAGCGCCAGTCCTTGTCAGTCAGGTTGGGGAAGCCGTAGGCACCCTTGGCGTCGGAGCCGTGGCACACCGAGCAGTTGGAGGCAAACAGGCGGCTGCCCATTTTCAGTGCCTGTGGGTCCTTGGCCACTTCCTCGACCGGCATGGCGGCGTACTTGGCAAAGATCGGGCCGAACTTGGCATCGGCCTTTTCCATTTCCTTCTGCCACTCGTTGGCCCCGGTCCAGCCATTCTCGTAGCCAGGCAGGATGCCTTTCCAGTTGCCCAGGCCCGGGTACAGCACCAGGTAACCGGCGCCGAACACCAGGGTGCCGACGAACAGCCAGAACCACCACTTGGGCAGCGGGTTGTCGTACTCCTCGATGCCATCGAAGCTGTGCCCCATGGTCTGGTCGGTGGTGGTGTTGCTCTGGCCCTTGCGGGTCGACAACAACAGCCAGGCCAGGCCGATCAGGCTGCCGATGGTCAGTACGCTGATGTAGGTACTCCAGAAGGTGGTCATTGCGCTTTGCTCCTCACAGCCGCAGTCATGGCAGCAGGTTCCTGCCCGACGGGGGGCAGGCGGTCGTCGACGAAGGGCAACAGGCGCGCTTCGGCGAAATCATGGTCGCGGCGGCGGTTGAACACCCACAGTGAGAGGCCGATGAAGGCGATCATCACCACCAGGGTGCCCAGGCCACGGATCATGCCGATGTCCATTTCCATGGGGGTTACCTCTTGTTCTTGATTGCGGTGCCCAGCACCTGCAGGTAGGCGACCAGGGCGTCCATCTCGGTCTTGTCCTTGACCGCGTCACGGGCCCCGGCGATGTCGTCGTCGGTGTACGGCACGCCCAGGGTGCGCAGGGTGCGCATCTTGGTGTCGGTGTGGCTGTTGTCGACCTTTTCGGCGACCAGCCAGGGGTAGGACGGCATCTTCGATTCCGGTACCACGTTGCGCGGGTTGTACAGGTGCGCACGGTGCCAGTCGTCCGAGTAGCGGCCGCCGACGCGGGCCAGGTCCGGCCCGGTGCGCTTGGAGCCCCACAGGAACGGGTGGTCCCAGACACTTTCGCCAGCGACCGAGTAGTGGCCGTAGCGCTCGGTTTCGGCGCGGAACGGGCGGATCATCTGCGAGTGGCAGCCGACGCAGCCTTCACGGATGTAGATGTCGCGGCCTTCCAGTTGCAGCGCTGTGTAGGGCTTCATGCCTTCGACCGGCTTGTTGGTGACGTCCTGGAAGAACAGCGGGACGATCTGGGTCAGGCCGCCGATGCTCACGGCAAACACCATCAGCAGGGCCAGCAGGCCGACGTTTTTCTCGATGACTTCATGTTTCATCAGGCAGGTCTCCTCAAGCCAGCTGGGCGTTCGCAGGGGCGGCGTCGAGCGCCGGCGAACGCACGGTGCGCCAGGTGTTCCAGGCCATCAGGAACATGCCACTGAGGAAGATCGCGCCGCCGACGAAGCGCACGATGAAGCCTGGGTGGCTGGCCACCAGGGTTTCCACGAACGAGTAGGTGAGCGTGCCGTCGCTGTTGACCGCGCGCCACATCAGGCCCTGGGCGATGCCGTTGACCCACATCGAGGCGATGTACAGTACGGTGCCGATGGTCGCCAGCCAGAAGTGCGCGTTGATCAGGCCGATGCTGTGCATCTGCTGCTTGCCGAACACTTTCGGGATGGTGTGGTACAGCGCGCCGATCGAGATCATCGCCACCCAGCCGAGGGCGCCGGCGTGGACGTGGCCGATGGTCCAGTCGGTGTAGTGGGACAGGGCGTTGACCGTCTTGATGGCCATCATCGGGCCTTCGAAGGTGGACATGCCGTAGAACGCCAGCGACACCACCAAAAAGCGCAGGATCGGGTCGCTGCGCAGTTTGTGCCAGGCGCCCGAGAGGGTCATCATGCCGTTGATCATGCCGCCCCAGCTCGGTGCCAGCAGGATCAGCGACATCACCATGCCCAGCGACTGCGCCCAGTCCGGCAGGGCGGTGTAGTGCAGGTGGTGGGGACCTGCCCAGATGTATAGGGTAATCAGCGCCCAGAAGTGGACGATCGACAGGCGATAGGAATAGACCGGGCGTTCGGCCTGCTTGGGCACGTAGTAGTACATCATCCCCAGGAAGCCGGCAGTGAGGAAGAAGCCCACCGCGTTGTGGCCGTACCACCATTGCACCATGGCGTCGGTGGCGCCGGCGTAGACCGAGTACGACTTGGTCAGGCTGACCGGCAGTTCCAGGTTGTTGACGATGTGCAGTATCGCCACGGTCAGGATGAACGCGCCGAAGAACCAGTTGCCCACGTAGATGTGCTTGGTGGTGCGTTTCATCAGCGTGCCGAAGAACACGATGGCGTAGCTCACCCAGACGATGGTGATCAGGATGTCGATCGGCCATTCCAGCTCGGCGTATTCCTTGGAGCTGGTGTAGCCCAGCGGCAGGCTGATGGCCGCCAGCAGGATTACCAGTTGCCAGCCCCAGAAGCTGAACGCGGCCAGGCCCGGCGCAAAGAGGGTGGTCTGGCAGGTGCGTTGCACCGAATAATAGGAGGTGGCGAACAGCGCGCAGCCGCCGAAGGCGAAGATCACCGCATTGGTATGCAGGGGTCGCAGGCGGCCGAAGCTGGTCCAGGGGAGGTCGAAGTTGAGGGAAGGCCAGGCGAGCTGGGCGGCGATGAAGACGCCGAGCCCCATCCCGACGATTCCCCACACCACCGTCATGATGGCGAATTGGCGGACCACCTTGTAGTTATAGGCGGTACTGCTGGTTGTGTTCATGTATGGGTTCCCATCCACGGTTATTTTGGCAGGCTTTACAGCGAGGCAAGCATGAGTAATGGGCAAAGTGCCGGTATTGACGGGGATCAATGGGCGCAAGTCGGAAATGTCCCAGGCTTGCGCTGCGATCCTCCGAAAAATGGAGGCGAAGGTGCTGCATCGGCGTGCCTGATCCTGGCCCATGGCGCGGGCGCGCCGATGGACAGCGATTTCATGAACGAAATGGCGCAAAGGCTGGCGGCGCTTGGGGTAGCGGTGATTCGCTTCGAGTTCCCCTACATGGCCGAGCGGCGTAACGGTGGCGGCAAGCGGCCGCCCAATCCGCAGAAGGTGCTGCTCGAATGCTGGCGCGAGGTGTACCGGCAGGTGCGACCTTTGGTCACGGGCAGGCTGGCCATTGGTGGCAAGTCGATGGGCGGGCGCATGGCCAGCCTGCTGGCCGATGAGCTGGGCGCGGATGCGCTGGTGTGCCTGGGGTATCCGTTCTATGCGGTGGGCAAGCCGGAGAAGCCCAGGGTCGAGCATCTGGCCGAGCTGAAGACGCGTACGTTGATCGTGCAAGGGGAGCGGGATGCGCTGGGCAATCGTGAGGCTGTCGAGGGGTATGCGCTGTCACCGTCGATCGAGGTGAGCTGGCTGGTGGCGGGGGATCATGATCTGAAGCCGCTGAAGGCTTCCGGGTTCAGCCATGAACAGCACCTGCAGGCTGCGGCTGAAAAGGTGGCGGGTTTTCTGAAGCGTTAGTGCTGGATTCTTCGCGGGGTTACCCGCGAAGAGGCCGGAGCAGGCTACCGCTTAGTCGCGGTACTCGCACAGGTAGGCGGTATCCACGTTCACCTGCAACTGGAACTTGCTGTCGGCTGGCACGTTGAACTTGTCGCCAGCGTTGAAGGTTTCCCAGTTGTCGCTGCCTGGCAGCTTCACGGTCAGGGCGCCGGACACCACGTGCATGATCTCGCGCTTGGCGGTGCCGAACTCGTATTCGCCGGGTGCCATCACACCCACGGTGGCAGGGCCTTCAGCACCTGCGAAGGCGATCGACTTGACGGTGCCGTTGAAGTACTCGTTGACCTGGAACATGGGCGACTCCTGAAAAAATAGGGGTGAAAAAGGGCTGGCCAGTATGCCCAAGCCCTTCTGCCTCGTCATCTGCTTTCAAGTGCCGTTCACGGGCAGGCTCAAGGGCAGCAGGCGCGCCGTGTTGCGGGCATCTTCCAAGGCTCGGTGCTGCTGCCCGCAAAAGTGCATGCCGGCCAGCTGCAGCGCGCCATTGAGCCCGGCCGGGCGCTGCAGGTGGCGGGCTTTGGCGAAACGCTGCTTGAGGTTGATGTGCGGCAGCTCGCGCAGCAGGCTGTCGACTGCGTGCTGGCGCCACTCCTGCAGCAGCTGCTGGCGGTCATAGTCGCCCCAGCTGACCCAGGCCTGCAGCTGCCCGCGATGGTGCCCCAGCCAGCGCTCGAAACGCTCCCACACTTCAGGGAAGGCTGCGGCGCTGTCGACATTTGCCTGGCTGATGTGTGTCAGCTCGCGGCAGAACGGCGTCAGCTGCGGCCGCCGCCGGGGCCGCACGAAGCGCTGGAAGTGGTCCACTTCGCGGCCCTCGCGGGTCACCAGGCTGGCGCCGATTTCAATGATTTCCATCTCCGTGACCGGCCAGCCACCGTCATCGGTGGTGGCTTCCAGGTCGATCACCAACCAGTGGCCCATACCAGGCTCCCTCGCCATACATGCCAAAGCAGCGTAGCCAATGTCTGGCCATACGGCATCCCCTGGCAAAATGCCCTCATTTTGGCATAAGCAGCGGTTGTGCCGTGCCGTGAAAACGCCTAGTTTAGGCGCATCCAGGTATGAACCGTGATGAGCGCCCGCTTTGACTCCAGTGCCCGGCCTGAAGTTGTTTTCCACCCTGTTGATGCTGGCCGCAGCCTGGCTGGCGGTGCCAGCGTGGGCCGCCGAGGCCATCGACGTGAAGATCGGTGCCGCGCATTTCCCGCCCTATACCGTGCGCCCGGAGCAGGGTGCCGACACCGGTTTGCTGCCACAGCTGGTCGAGGCCTTGAACCGCCTGCAACAGGACTACCGCTTCGTCCTGGTGCCGACCTCCATTCAGCGGCGCTTCGGTGATTTCCAGCAGGGTCGCACCGACATGGCGATCTTCGAGAACCCTCAGTGGGGGTGGCAGCAGATCCCCCACCAGACGGTGGACATGGGCCTGGAGGATGCCGAAGTGTTCGTTGCCAGGAAGGTCAATGGCCGAGACCAGCATTACTTCGATAACCTGGGTGGCAAGCGCCTGGCACTGTTCAACGGTTATCACTACGCCTTCGCCAACTTCAACCCCGACCCCGACTACCTGCGCAAAACCTACAACGCGACACTGACCTACTCACACGACAGCAACCTGCTGATGGTTCAGGCCGGGCGCTCCGACATCGCCCTGGTAACGCGTTCGTACCTGAGCGACTTCCTCGCCCGCAACCCCGAAAGCCTCAACCAGCTGATGGCCTCGCAGCGCATCGACCAGGTGTATCACCACTATGCCTTGCTCCGTCCCGATTCACCGATCAGTGATCGCAAGTTCGCCGAGCTGATGGGCTACCTGCGCGACACGGGTGAACTGACGCGCATCTTCCAGCCCTACCGGATCACCGTTGCCGCACCGGGCGACTAAATTCCCCCGGCACGGGCACGTCATCAGCAGTGAGCCTTTCTTTCATTTTTCCGTGAGCCAAGACCATGCCGTTCGATGCCGCTTCGCAGCCCCTGTCGTTACCACGTTGGCGCAGCCTCGATGCCGAGGAGGGTGACTGCTGGCTGAGCTTGACCCTTGAAGGCCGCCCCCTGATCCAGGTACGCCTGGAGCCGGGCGAGACGCTGCAGGTTCATGTGCAGGACTTGTGCCCGGAGCGCCCGCAGCAGGCCTTGTGGGCCGCCTGTTACTGGCTGCTGTCGCGTGATCCGGCACGTCGGCGCCTGGCTGTGCACGTGTCTGCAAGCGTACCTGAGGCATTGGCCAGCGGCTTGCTGCTGGCCACTGAGCAGTCAGGTGTCTACGTGTGCGAGCGCACGCTGTTCTGGCAGTTGCCGCAGCCGTGGCTGGGCGCCTCGGCCAGCAGTATGTACCCGCAGCAGATGCAGTTCAGCAATGGCAAGCGCCACCCACGCCGGGCACCCAAGCCGCGTGGCGAGGTGTATCGCAGGTTCGATGCGCGCCTGGGCGCCTGGGTGTCGCTGCGTACCCTGGAAATCGACCAGGACCTGGAGCGTTTCAATCGCTGGCAGAACAATCCGCGGGTGGAGAAATTCTGGCAGGAGGCGGGTTCGCTGGAGCAGCACCGCGAATACCTGGCCAAGCTTGAGGCCGACCCCCATGCCTTGACCCTGATTGGTTGCTTCGATGACCAGCCATTTGCCTACTTCGAAGCGTACTGGGCCAAGGAAGATCGCATCGCACCGTTCTACCCGGCCGACGATTACGACCGTGGCATTCACATGCTGGTGGGGGAAGAGACGCACCGTGGCCCGCACAAGGTCGCCAGCTGGCTGTCGGCGCTGGTGCACTACCTGTTCCTGGATGACCCGCGCACCCAGCGGGTGGTGGCTGAGCCGCGTGCCGACAATGGCAAGATGATCGGCTACATGCACGACCAGTGCTTCCATTGCGACAAGGCGTTCGATTTCCCGCACAAGCGCGCGGCGCTGATGATTCTGGGGCGGGAGCAATTCTTCGACCGCTGCAAGCTGGTCTGAAACCCCGTCGCCTGCTTCGCGGGTAAACCCGCT
>NZ_BCAZ01000087.1:0-8148 GCF_001320205.1 Pseudomonas sp. NBRC 111123 | reverse complement strand
GTCGTTGAAGTCCAACAACAGCCGCTTACGCTCATCGGCATTCGGCAACCCGGTGCGAGCCGGAACAGCGCGCTCGCCTTCGGCAAAGGTCCACAGCAGCTGCTCCAGATAGCCCACGTAACGCTCGACCGTGGCCCGGTCGAACAGCGCGGTGGCAAACACGATGCCGCCGCTGAAACCCTCGGCACCTTCGCCCATGCTCAAGCTCAGGTCGAACTTGGCGACACGTGCCTGCCCTCCCAGGGGCGTCACTGCCAGTGCGCCCAGTTGCAGGGCCTGGTGCTCGGGCGCTGCGTCCCAGTCCAGCGACACCTGGTACAACGGCGTATGCGCCAGGCTGCGTTGCGGGCGCACGGCCTCGACCACCTGCTCGAACGGCAGGTCCTGATGCGCCTGGGCCTCAAGCACCGCAGCCTTGACCCGCGCCAGCAGCGTGCCCACATCCGGCGCACCCGAAGTGTCCACGCGCACGGCGATGGAGTTGACGAACATGCCGATCAGGCCATCCACCTCCGCCTGCCGGCGGTTGGCCAATGGCGAGCCGATCACCACGTCATCCTGGCCGGCCAGGCGTGCCAGCAACACCGCCCAGGCCGCCATGAACAGCATGTACGGGGTCACGCCCTGGACTCGGCACATGGCCTTGAGCGCCACGCTCAGGCGTGGCGTCAGGCTGATTGCGATGCTGTCACCGGCATAGTCCTGGCGCTCTGGCCGTGGCCGGTCCCAGGGCAGGCTGACCAGCGTCGGCGCACCGCTCAGCCGGCTGCGCCAATAATCGGCCTGGCCCTGCAGGGCTTCACTGCCCAGCCAGCGCCGCTGCCACTGTGCATAGTCCAGATACTGCACCGGCAATGCCGGCAGCGGGTCGTCGCGATCAAGGCAGAACGCCTGGTACAACGCATCCAGCTCCCGCACCAGCACCCCCAGCGACCAGCCGTCGGCCACCAGGTGGTGCACGGTCAGCAGCAGAATGTGGTGTTCCTCAGCGCATTGCAGCAAGCAGCCACGAATCGGCAGGTCATGGCTCAACGCGAAGGGCTCGCTGGCTTGCAGTTCGGCCCGCTGCGCCAGCGCCTGCTCATCCAGCTCGCGCGCATCTTCCATGGCCAGCTGGAAACCGCGCGCGTCCGCTGCCAGCACCACGCGCGGCTCGCCATCCTGTTCCACAAAGTGGCTGCGCAGGCTTTCGTGACGTTCGACCAGCCGCCGCAATGCGCGCTCCAGCGCCAGTGCATCCAGTGCGCCGCGCAGGTGCAGGCCGAGGGGGATGTGATAGGCCGCGCTGCCCCCGCTCATCTGCGCCAGGAACCACAGCCGCTGCTGGGCAAATGACAGCGGCAGGCTGCCCAGCCGCGGGCCCGCCTGAATCGCCGGCAAGGCACGCTCGGCAGGGTGGCCCAGGCTGGCCGCGACCGCTGCCAGGCGGTCATCGGCGAACAACTCGCCCAACGCCAGCTCAAGCCCCAGGCGCTGACGCACCTGAGCCAGCATGCGCATGGCCAGCAACGAATGGCCACCCAGCTCGAAAAAGCGGTCCTGGCGCCCGACCTGTTCCAGTTGCAGCAGCTCGCCCCAAAGCTGAGCCAGGACCGCTTCGCGCTCACCTTGCGGCGCCTCGTAGGCCGCTGCGGCAACGTCTTGCGGCCCGGGTTGCGGTAGCGCCTGACGGTCGACCTTGCCATTGTTGGTCAGCGGCATCCGCTCGAGTGCCACATAGGCGCCCGGCAGCATGTACTCGGGCAGCCTCCCGCGCAGGAAGTTGCGCAAGGTGCTGGCGTCGAGCGTCGCATCGTGGCGGGTGAACCAGGCGACCAGGCGCTGACGCCCCTGCCCGTCCGCCACTGCCCAGACCTGCACTTCGCCAATCCCCGGGCACAGTGCCAGCTGTTGCCTGACCTCGCCCAGCTCGATGCGAAAGCCGCGAATCTTCACCTGGTCGTCGTTGCGCCCCAGGCATTCCAGCTGGCCGTCGGCCCGCCAGCGCACCAGGTCGCCGGTGCGGTAGAGCCTGGCCCCAGGCCGCTGGCTGAACGGGTCGTCGATGAAGCGTTCGGCACTCAGCGCAGGGTGGTTGAGGTAGCCCAGCGCCACGCCATCACCACCGATGTACAACTCACCTACCACCCCGCGCGGCACCAACTGGCAGTGGCCATCGAGCACATAGACCTGGGTGTTGCCGATGGGCTGGCCAATCGGTACCTGGGTGGCGTTCGACGCCAGCTTGTGCACGGTGCAAGCGACGGCGAACGTAGTGGTTTCGGTGGGCCCGTAACCATTGATCAGGCGCAGGCCCGGCGCCCGCTCCAGCAGGGCACGGAAGGCCGCAGGCTCGGCACGCTCGCCGCCGCTGATGAGGATGCGCAGGCCTGCCAGTGCCTCGGGGATCAGCTGCACGTACTGGTTGAACAGCGCGGTGGTCAGGAACAGCACGGTGATGCCGTCATCCACCAGCGCCTTGGCGAAACGCCGGGGGTCGACCAAGGTCTGGTGATCGACTATCCGCACCTGCCCGCCATTGAGCAGCGCGCCCCAGACGTCCATGGTGCTGGCATCGAACGCCGGGTTGGAGGCAAAGGCGATGCGGTCCTGGGCGTTGAAGTCGGCATAACCATTGTTCAGCACCAGGCGGGCGATGCCCCGGTGCGGCACGCACACCCCCTTCGGTTTGCCGGTGGTGCCCGAGGTATACATCACATAGGCCGCGCTGTCGGCATCTTGTGCCAGGCCCGGGTTATGCCCGGCTTGCGGGTCGAGCGCCAGGGTATCGAGGTCAACACGGCGCACAGCAAAGTCAGCCTGGCCCGCGGCGTGTGTCAGCAGCATCACGGCCTGGCAATCTTCGAGCATGAAGGCCTGGCGTTCGCGCGGCGCGTGGATATCCAGCGGCACATACACCGCCGCGCACTTGAGCACAGCCAGCTGCGCCACCAGCAAAGGCAGCGAGCGCGGCAGCAGGATCGCCACGCAGGCCCCAGGGCCCACGCCCTCGGCGATGAGGTAATGGGCCAGGCGGTTGGCCTGCAGGTTGAGTTCGCCATAGCTTGCAGCCTGCTGCCCATGCATGGCCGCCAGGGCCAGGGGATGGCGCGCTACGCGCTGTTCGAACAGGCGTGCCACGCTCAATTCGCGTGGGTAATCGGCTGCGGTCGCATTGAAGCTGTGCAGCAGGGTCTGGCGTTCTTCATCGCCAATCAGGTCAACTTCTGCAAGCGCCACCTGGTCGTTGCCGACCATGGCCCTCAGCAACGCTTCGAAGTAGCCGAGGTAGCGGCGCACGGTCGGTTCGTCGAACAACGCCGTGGCGTAATCCAGGCTGCCAGCCACGACATCGCCATGTTCACCCAGGTTGAGGGTCAGATCGAACTTGGCTACCTGCGCAGCCTGCGCCACGGCTTCGAGCTGCAACCCTTGCAGCTGCAAGGCAGCGCCCTGGGTCGCCTGCCAGTTCAAGGTGGCCTGGAACAGCGGCGTATGGCCAAGGCTGCGCGCGGGCCGCACGATCTCGACCACCTGTTCGAACGGCAGGTCCTGGTGTGCCTGGGCCGCCAGCACACGCGCCTTGACCTGCCCAAGCAGCGCCGCGCACGTAGCAGCCGAACGGGTGTCGATGCGTATGGCCAAGGTATTGACGAACAACCCTGCCAGCGCTTCGAGCTCGGCATGGCCACGGCCAGCTACCGGGCAGCCGATCACCACTTCGTGCTGGCCGGACAACCTGGCCAGCAAGGCCGCCCAGGCGCCCAGCACGGTCATGTACAAGGTCGCCCCATGGCGCTGGGCCAGGGTGCGCAGGCCGGCAGCCAGGCATGGGTCCAGTTGCAGTGCCAGGCTGGCCCCGGCGAAGTCCTGGCGCTCGGGCCGTGGCCGGTCGGCCGGGAGCTTCAACAGGCTCGGCGCGCCGTCCAGCGCCTCGCGCCAGTAATCGGCCTGGCGCTGCAGCTGCTCGCCGGCCAGCCAGCGCCGCTGCCACACCGCGTAGTCGCCATACTGGATGGCCAGCGCTGGCAGCGGATCTTCCAGCCCTTGGCACAGGGCCGGATACAACGCGCTCAGCTCACGCGTCAGTACCCCCAGCGACCAGCCGTCGGCAACGATATGGTGCACGGTCAATGCCAGCACATGGTGCTCGGTATCCAGGCGCAGCAATCGCGCCCGCAACAGTGGCCCGTGGGCCAGGTCGAAAGGCCTTCCAGCTTCATCGCGCAGCGTGCGGGGCAATGCGTCCAGGCCAATGTCCTCGCGCTGGAACCACCCTGCACCTGCCGTCGTGCCGATGATCACTTCGGCGCTGTCGTCGCGTGGCACGAAATGGCTGCGCAAGGTTTCATGGCGCTCGACGATGCGCAACAGGGCGCACTCCAGGGCGTCGTCATCCAGCGGCCCACGCAGGCCCAGGGCCAACGGCACGTTGTAAGCCTGGTTGCCGCCTTCCATCTGTGCCAGGAACCACAGCCGCTGCTGGGCGAACGACATCGGCAGCGGCTGCTCGCGGGGCACCGGCACGATTGCGGGCAGCACGCTGCGCCCGGCACCCGCCAGCACGTGTGCCACCGCGGCCAGTTCGGCATTGGCGAACAGCTCGGCCAGGGTCAGCTCCACGCCCAGGCGCTGGCGCACCTGCGACACCATGCGCATGGCCAGCAGCGAATGCCCGCCGAGGGTGAAGAAGTGGTCACGCCGCCCGACCCGCTCGACCTGCAGCAGCTCGGCCCAGATCTGCGCCAGGGCCTGCTCCAGTTCACCTTCGGGGGCATCAAAGCCTTGCTCGAACAGCGCCGAGCGCTCGGGCCTGGGCAAGGCACGGCGGTCCAGCTTGCCGTTGGCGGTCAGCGGCAGGGCCTGCAGTTCGACAAACGCCACCGGCACCATGTATTCGGGCAGGTGCGCCTGCAGCTGGGCGCGCAGGCTTTCGGGGGTAGCCGCCTCGACCTCGGGCTGGGGCGTGAAATACGCCACAAGGCGCGGCTGGCCGGGCTGGTCCTCACGGGCCAGCACCACGGCCTCGTTGATACCCGGCAGGCTGGCCAGGCGGCTTTCGACCTCGCCCAGCTCAATGCGCACGCCGCGGATCTTCACCTGGTCATCGTTGCGCCCCAGATAATCGAGGGTGCCATCGGGCAGCCAGCGCACCAGATCGCCGCTGCGGTACATGCGGCCACCCGCGCTGAAGGGGTCGTCGAGGAAGCGTTCAGCCGTCAGCGCCGGGCGGTTCAGGTAACCCCGGGCCACACCGGCGCCGCCGATGTAAAGCTCACCGGGCACGCCCAGTGCCACCGGCTCACGGTGCTCGTCGAGCACGTACAAGCGGGCATTGTCTACCGGCCGGCCGATATGCAGCACCCCACCCGCTTCGACCACACCGGAGCTGGCTACCACCGTGGTTTCGGTCGGCCCGTAGTTGTTGACCACGGCAAAGCGCTGGGTACGGTTGAACTGGCGCAGCCGGTCGCCGCCGATCAGCAGGGTGCGCAGGGTCGGGTGTTCGAGCTGCTGGCTGAAGGCATATTCGGCCACTGGCGTGGGCAGGAAGCTCACGTCCAGTGGCTGGCTGCGCCACCAGGCGAGCATGGCGTCGAGGTCTTCATTGCCTTCGGCGGGCGGGGCCAGGTGCAGCGTGGCCCCCGCGCACAATGCCGGCCAGACTTCCCAGGCCATGGCATCGAAACCGAAACCGGCCAGGCACGAGGTGTGGCGGCCGTGGCACAGGTCGAAGGCTCGGCAGTGCCAGTCGACCAGGTTGTTGACGGTGCAGTGCTCGACCATCACCCCCTTGGGCTGGCCGGTGGAGCCCGAGGTGTAGATGACGTAGGCCAGGTGGCTGGCACTCAGTTGCGCCACGTTCGGGTTGCTGTTCTGGGCAGGCCAGTCTGGCTGGTCCAGCAGCAGCACGGGCACCTCGACAGCCCCCAGGCGCGCGCGCAGCGCTTGCTGGGTCAGCACTGCCACGGGGGCGCTGTCGCCAAGCAGGTAATGCACCCGCTCGTCCGGGTGCGCAGGGTCGACGGGCACATAGCCGGCGCCGGCCTTGAGCACAGCGAGCAGCCCGACCAAGGTTTGCAGCCCGCGCCGGGCGACCACTGCCACTCGGTCATCGGGCCCCACGCCCAGGGCGATCAGCCGGTGCGCCAGCGCATTGGCCTGGCGGTTGAGCTCGGCATAGCTCAAGGCCTGCTCGCCGCAGCTGGCGGCGAGCGTGTGCGGGTGCGCTTGCGCCTGGTTTTCGATGCGCTGATGCAGGGTCAGTGTCGCCTCGAAGCGGGTCGGGCTTGCATTGAACCCTTCCAGCAGCCCATGGCGTTCGCTGTCTGGCAGCATCGGCAGCGCCAGCAACTGAGCATCGGGTGCCTGCAGCAGGCTTTCCAGCGTTTGCTGCACGTAGGCGCAAACACGTTCGGCGGGCACCTCGGTGCTGGCCAGCAGCGTCAGGCGGAAGGCTTCGCCGAGGTCGTCGACACTTAAGGTCAGCGGGTAATTGGTGGCCTCGGCGGAGTCGACGATATCGATGCCGGCCAGCGCCGCGCGCTGCGGTGCGGCGGTACCCACCGCACTGTGGCGATAATTGAGCAGTGCATTGAACAGCGGCGCTGGGGCCGCCACGCCACTGCAACGCTGGGCCAAGGCCAGGGGCGCGTGCTCATGACGCATCAACGCACTCAGGCGCTGGTGCGTGGCGCGGATCGCCGTGGGTACGTCGCTGCCGCCCAGGTCGACCCGCAGCGGCAAGGTGTTGATGAAGATCCCCAGCGCCCGGTCGGTGGCCTCGGCACCCAGCAGGCGGCCCATCAGCACCGTACCGAATACCACTTGCCCGCGCCCGGTCAGGCCACCCAACACCCGCCCCCACGCCAGGTGGAACACGCTGGCAACGCTCACGCCAAGGCTGCGGGCGTGGACGCGCAGGCGCTGGCACAGTTCCAGGGGCAGGTCGAGCTGGTGTTCGTTGTGGCTGTTACCTCCACCTTGCACATCCTGGATGCCATACGCCAAGGTCGCTTCGTCGATGTCGCCGAGCATCTCGCGGAAGAACGCCTCGTGCTGCGCTTCGCCGATGCCCAGCACGGCCTGCGCCACGTAGTTGCGAAACGGCACCGGCGTGCCCAGGTACTGGTCTTCACCTGTGAGGAAGGCAATCAGCTCGTGGCGCACCACCTCCAAGGCGCTGTGGTCCATGGCGATATGGTGGAACTGCAAGGTGGCACTGAGCCTGCCATCGGCCTCGGGCGCCTCGCGCAGCAGGCGCATCAACGGCGCCTGGGTCAAATCGAGCCGGGCACGCGACGGGTCATCGGCAGGCAGCTCCAGCACCTGCAGTTCGGCTTGCCGCCACACCACTTGCAGGGGTGTTTCCAGTCCCACCCAGTGCACCGAGGTGCGCAAGATATCGTGCCGGGCGACCACCCCACGCAAGGCTTCGGCAAACGCTTGCAGGCGCGCCTCGCTGGCAAACACGAAGCGCGCCTGCATCACGTACGGGTCGTGCGCGCTGGCGCTGGCATGGTGGAACAGCATGCCCTGCTGCAGCGGCGCCAACGGGTAGAGATCGTGAACATTGGCAGCACCACCGGGAATGTCGGCGACCAGGCGGTCGAGGGTGTCCTGGTCCAGTTCGATCAGGTTGACCAGCTCGGGCGTGATCCGCGTGCAATCAGGCGGGATCAGGTTGCCCGGCACTTGCACCGCGCCCTGTTTCACGGCCACGTATTCACCGCTTTCGATCAGCGCCACCAGCGCCGGCTTGTGTTCGCGCAGGCGTGCCACCAGGGTGGCGTCGGTCAGCGCCTGGCGGTTGCCCTGGACGACCAGCTGGCCGTCCTTGAGCGCCAGTTGCACGTTGTTGGCCGAAAGGGTTTCCAAGAGTTGGTTGATACTCACAGGACGATCTCCATTCTGTCTGTGATGGCTGCATAGCCGGCCAGGGTCGGTTGGTCGAACAGTGCACGGACGTCGGCTTCCAGGCCTAGTTCGCGCAAGCGGGAGGTGAGGGTCACCGCCAGCAGTGAATGGCCGCCCAGTTCGAAGAAGTTGTCGTGGCGCCCTACGCGCTCGACGCCCAGCAGCTCGCACCAGATGCCGGCCAGCAGGGTTTCGGTTTCGCCCTGCGGCGCTTCGTAGGGGCGATCCTGGATGGCGTCGGGCGCCGGCAGC
>NZ_BCAZ01000086.1:0-8152 GCF_001320205.1 Pseudomonas sp. NBRC 111123 | reverse complement strand
CTACCAGGCGCAGAAGGTCTCAAGCCGGGCCTTAAGCGCAACTGCAATTCCTCATCTCTGGCCGCCAGGAATTGCGCATAGGCGCGGGCCGCGGGATGAACATGCTGTATCACGGCAACCCGCAAACGACGAATCGGCATCACTGTTCCCTTGACGTTCCCTATGGCGAGATCCACCCGGCGCGGCGAGTGTCACTGGAATGTCCAGCGAGGCATCGAGCATGAACAGGACGTCAATTGATGGTTAACGTCGGGCTCAGATTCTGATCTGGTGTTTCTACAGGTTACCGAGGGGGTGTAGGCGCGGCCTTGTGTCGCGAAAGGCCGCTCCTACAGGACCAACTCAGTCGGCGACCAGGGCTACCGTAGCCCTGTTGCGCCCACCGAGCCACACCAGCAGCAACCCCGCAGCCGCCAGCACGCCACCAGCCATCGGTACTGCAGCGTAACCAAGGTTCAGGCTGATCACCGCGCCGCCCAAGGCCGCGCCTACGGCGTTACCCAGGTTGAACGCCCCCACGTTGATAGACGACGCCAGCCCAGGTGCCTCGATGGCAGCGGTCATCACCCGCATCTGCAGCGGTGGCACCACCGCGAAGGTGAACATGCCCCACACCAGCAAGGCGATGGCGGCGCCGACATGGCTGCCCAATACCAGCGGCATCAGCAGCATGATCAGCGCAAGCACGCCGAGGAAAATCTTCGCCGCACCCTCCAGTGACCAGTCAGCCAGGCGGCCACCCAGGCTGTTGCCCAAGGTGAAGCCAACGCCGATCAGCACCAGGCCAAAGGTGACGAAGCTGTCCGAGGCACCGGTCAGTTCCGCCAGCACCGGCGCCACGTAGGTATACAGGGTGAACATGGCGCCAGCCCCCAACACCGTGGTTGCCATCGCCAGCAGCACGCTGGGGCGGGCGATCACCGCCAGTTCCTTGCGCACATGCGGCACGCTGCCGCGTTCACCCTTGGGCAGGGCATACCACAGGGCGGCCATGGCCAGCAGGCCGAGCACCGCCGTACCGGTGAAGGCCATGCGCCAGCCGACTTGCTGGCCAACCCAGGTGGCAGCCGGCACACCGCCGATGTTGGCGATGGTCAGGCCCATGAACATGGTTGCCACGGCGCTGGCCTGTTTTTCCTTGGGCACGACGCTGGCCGCCACCACGGCGCCAAGGCCGAAGAAGGCCCCATGGTTGAGGCTGGTGACCAGGCGTGAGGCAAGCAGGCTGTAGTAGTCCGGTGACAGTGCCGAGAGCAGGTTGCCCAAGGTGAAAATCGACATCAGGGCCATCAGCGCTGCGCGTTTGCCGAAGCGGCTGAACAGCAAGGTCATGATCGGCGCACCGACCATCACGCCGATGGCATAGGCGGTAATCAGCATGCCAGCGCTGGGGATGCTCACGTCGACGCCCTGCGCGATCACCGGCAGCAGGCCCATCGGGGTGAACTCGGTGGTGCCGATGCCAAAGGCACCGATGGCCAAGGCAAACAGCACCCGAGCAGGCTTCATTGTGCGGGCTCCACTGGCAGTGCCCAGGGGTTGCAGGGGCGTGGTCATGGCATCAGTCCCAGATCGGCGCCAGGCCTTCAGGGCTGACTTCGCGGCCATTGCGCTCGAGTTTGGCGATACGGGCCATGTCCTCGTCGTCCAGGCGCAGGTCGCGGGCGAGCAGGTTGCTGGCCAGGTTCTCGCGTTTGGTCGAAGACGGGATAACCGCATAACCCTGTTGCATGGCCCAGGCCAAGGCGACTTGGGCGACAGTGGCCTTGTGCGTGCGGGCGATCTCGGTCAGCACCGGGTCTTTCAGGACCTTGCCGTAGGCCAGGGTCATGTACGAGGTGACGGTGATGCCTTGTTCTTTGAGGAACGCCGTCAGCTTGCTGTTCTGCAGGTACGGGCTGAGCTCGATCTGGTTGGTGGCGATTTCACCTATGCCGACCACGGCGATGGCCTGGCGGGTCAATTCGATATTGAAGTTGGACACGCCGATCTGGCGGGTCAGGCCCAGCTTCTTGGCATCGGCCAGGGCTGCCATGTATTCGCCCAGCTCGACGCCGTTGCCCGGGGCCGGCCAGTGGATCAGCAGCAGGTCAACGTAGTCGGTGCGCAGTTTCTGCAGGCTGTCGCGCAGGCTGGGGATCAGCTTGTCGGCGGCGTAGTTTTCAACCCAGATCTTGGTGGTGATGAACAGCTCGCTGCGCGGTATGCCGCTTTCGGCGATGGCCTGGCCGACATCGGCTTCGTTCTGGTAGATCTGCGCGGTGTCGATGGCCCGGTAACCCAGTTCAAGGGCGGCCTTGACCGAGTCGATGACGACCTGGCCCTTGAGGCGGAAGGTGCCGAGGCCGAAAGATGGAATGCTCATGGGATCTGCTCCTGATGAATGAACGTCGGACCGAACCGAGCCGTGTGGCTCGGACTCGATCACTGTTCGAGTGCGGAGCAGTGTGCAGGTTTCAGCTCGATTGATTAAGGCAGCGCACCGCTAAGGTCATTTGACCTGAAATCACGAATAGGCCATTGGCTCATGCAAAACTGGTAAGGCGGCACCTTCAATTCTCGATAAGCGCCGAGGTGGATTGCAGTAGCCATAGCCGGCTCAGGTCCGCCACCTGACGCTCCAGCGTTGACTGCACGCCGATGCGCTGTGCTTCACGGTCCTGCCGCAGCAACGTATCGAGAACGCCCAGCAAGTCTCGATCCTTGCTGCTGGAGGTATTGTTGTCGACGTCCGACAGCTCGATGCCTTTCTGATAGGTGCGAACGCGTTCTTTCTGGGTCGCCTGCTGCGACACGCTGGCATCGGTCATCACAGCCTTGCGCCAGCCCAGGCGAGTAGTGCTGTTCGACTGGTCGTTGACTTCGTGGTAGCGATAATTCTGTGATTCGTTGTCACGAGTCAGCTGCAGGTCCATCCCTGGGTTAAGTCCTTCGTGCCATGCGGCCCGCAGGGTGGCCTGCTGTTGCTGCTCCACGCGAAGGTTGGGGTCGGTACTGATCCTGGTCGACTGTGAAACCTGGTAGCTGAAACCATCTGCCTCCTCCGGCTTCAAAGGATTTGGCTGCTTCGTGGGCTGGCTGATCGATGCGTTGAAGTCAGCCAGGCCGCTGAGCAGCAGTCGGCTGTTCTTGTTCAGGGCCATGGCCGAGTTGGCCAGGCGGGTGTGGTTGTCATCGACGCTATTGAGCTGGCTGAAGGCACCCTTGAACAGGCCCATCAGTTGTTTGTTCCCGTGGCCACGCTGTTGCGCGGCGTCAAACTGATTCAGGTAGTTGGCCAGCGCCGCCTGGCGCATGGCTTGGCTCCCCAGCAACTCGCCACCCTGGGTGTCGAAGCTCATCTTCACCTCGCCACTGGGGCCCTGCAATTTCAAGCTGCGTGTCTGGTCGTCCAGGCGCAGTTCGAAGGTTTGCGGCTGGCCGTTGCTGGTTACCAGCTGTGCGTCGAGTTGCAGGCCAGTGAACAGGGCCGGGTCGAGCTTGACCAGTGCGCCGAGCTGGAAGCTCGGCGGTTCCTGGGTCAGGCCGTTGATGGCCGACTGGAAGCTGCTGGCCAGGGCTGCCAAGCCATCCAGTTCCTTGGCGTTGAGCGTGCCGCCCTGAACCTGTGCATCCACGGCCAGGCCTTGCTCGCTACTGTACAGGCCCAGAGTCACCGTGGCGCCGGACGCGGTGGTGAGGTTGAAGGTGATGCTGTTGCTGGCGTATTCGCGCAGCCCCGATTGCTGCAGACCCAGGATCAGCTGGTTTGGCGCGGCCCCGTCGTTTACCAGAAGGCCGGATTGGGCGATGGTCGCTCCGCCATTTGCGGCCAGTTGCGCCATCAGCGCGGCTCCCAGGCCCTGGAAGCGCGCGCTGGTCGAGCCCGATTGAACGGCAGCGGTCATGTACTGGCTGAGCTTGTCGACACCCGGCGTTTCCCAGACGTAGCGGCTGGACATGGTTTGCAGGGTGCCTTTGGCGGAGTAGATGTCGCTGTCCATGCTGATCAAATGCTGGCCAAGGACCACCTGCGTGCTGGCCTGCGTCACCGTGCTGGCCGCCTGGCCGGTCCCGCTCAATTGGGGCGTTGCCGCAGGCGCGACCTGGATAGGGAAGGGGCGAACGGCAGCAATCGGATTCATTATCGGCGTTCCATGCAGATTCTGTGGGTATCAAGGCTATCGGCGTGTACTCAGGAAACCTGAGTGTGTTGCGTACAAACGAAACGGCCCGCCAAAAGGCGGGCCGTACGCATTGCAGGCAACGATCAGCGGCGGCGGAACAGCGGCAGCGGTTCGTCGGTGGCGCCCTGGTAGGTCACCGAGAAGTCCTTCAGGCTTTGCAGCGCGTCTTCCGGGTCTTTGTCGGCACGGATGGCGAATGCGTCGAAGCCGCAACGGGCCATGAAGAACAGCTGGTCACGCAGTACGTCGCCAATGGCGCGCAACTCGCCCTTGAAGCCGTAGCGGTCACGCAGCAGGCGCGCATTGGAGTAGTTGCGCCCGTCGGTGAAGGCCGGGAAGTTCAGGGCGATGACCTGGAAGTGCTGCACGTCGTCGCCGATCTCTTCCGCCTGCTCGTCGCTGTCCAGCCACACGCCCAGGCCGCCGTCGCGGGCCTTGAGCACGTGGGCATGGTCGCGCCACATCTGCAGCGGCACGATGTAGTCGTCGCAGTTGCTCAGCTCGTCGAACGAGAAGTCCTTGGGCAGCAGGTGCCAGGTTTCGTCGACGATCTGGTTGTTCTTAATGATTCGCTGCATAGACGCGTTCCTTGAAGGGGTCGATGCCGATACGCTGGTAGGTGTCGATGAAACGCTCTTCCTCGGTACGTTGTTCGACGTACACGGCGATCAGCTTCTCGATCACATCGGCCATGTCATCCTGGGCGAAGGACGGGCCGAGGATCTTGCCCAGGCTTGCGTCGCGCGCGGCGTTGCCGCCCAGCGATACCTGGTAGAACTCCTCGCCCTTCTTGTCCACCCCGAGGATGCCGATGTGGCCGACGTGGTGGTGGCCGCAGGCGTTCATGCAGCCGGAGATGTTCAGGTCGATCTCACCGATGTCGAACAGGTAGTCCAGGTCGTCGAAACGGCGCTGGATGGATTCGGCGATCGGGATCGACTTGGCGTTGGCCAGCGAGCAGTAGTCACCACCCGGGCAGCAGATGATGTCGGTCAGCAGGCCGATGTTCGGCGTGGCGAAGCCGCCCTCGCGCAGTTCCATCCACAGCGCATGCAGCTGGCGCTGTTCGACGTCGGCGAGGATGATGTTCTGCTCGTGGGAGGTGCGCAGGAAGCCGAAGCTGTAGCGCTCGGCGAGGTCCGCCACGGCGTCCAGCTGTTTGTCGGTCAGGTCGCCAGGGGCAACACCGGTAGGCTTCAGCGACAGGGTCACCGACACGTAGCCAGGGCGCTTGTGGGCGCGGGTGTTGCGCGAGCGCCAGCGGGCGAAACCTGGGAATTCGGCGTCCTGGGCACTGTAGTCGACGTTGTCGAGGGCCAGGTAGTCCGGGTCGACGAAGTGGCGCGACACGCGCTGGACTTCTTCTTCGGTCAGGGTGGTGCTGCCGCCACGCAGGTGGGCCATTTCGGCCTCTACCTTCTCGGCGAACACTTCCGGGGTCAGCGCCTTGACCAGGATCTTGATCCGCGCCTTGTACTTGTTGTCACGGCGACCGTAACGGTTGTACACGCGCAGGATGGCGTCGAGGTAGCTGATCAGGTCCTGCCACGGCAGGAACTCGTTGATGAACGAGCCGACCACCGGGGTACGGCCCAGGCCACCACCGACCAGCACGCGGAAGCCCAGCTCGCCAGCGGCATTGCGCACCGGCTCCAGGCCGATGTCGTGCACTTCGATGGCGGCGCGGTCTTCCTTCGAGCCGTTGATGGCAATCTTGAACTTGCGCGGCAGGTAGGCGAATTCCGGGTGGAAAGTGGTCCACTGGCGGACGATTTCGCACCACGGGCGCGGGTCGACGATTTCGTCTGCGGCAACACCGGCGAACTGGTCGGTGGTGGTGTTGCGCAAGCAGTTGCCGCTAGTCTGGATCGCGTGCATCTGCACGGTGGCCAGCTCGGCGAGGATGTCCGGGATGTCTTCCAGCGCCGGCCAGTTGTACTGCACGTTCTGGCGGGTGGAAATGTGGGCGTAGCCCTTGTCGTAGTCGCGGGCGATCTTGGCCAGGGTGCGAACCTGGGTGGCGTTCAGCTGGCCGTACGGCACGGCGACACGCAGCATCGGCGCGAAACGTTGGATGTAAAGGCCGTTCTGCAGGCGCAGAGGGCGGAATTCTTCTTCGCTCAGCTCACCGGCCAGGTAGCGGCGGGTCTGATCACGGAACTGCTTGACGCGGTCCTCGATGATCCGCTGATCGTACTCGTCGTATACGTACATAAAAGTCCTGTCTCAGGCTGCATGCAGCTATTCGCGCGCACGGCCGCGCACTCCGGTTCGGAGCCGGGGAACGATAGCAGGTTGGGTTTATGCGCTAAAGTGATGTTTTTGCATATGAAAAGAACCAAACGAACTAAGTGAGACTGACTGGCATTTGTTACCCGCGAGCGCGACGGGTTTATACTCGGCGGTTTGTTTCAAAGGGTGTATCCGCATGCTCAAGGCGCTTTGCCAAAGCTTGTGCCTGGGCCTGCCACTGGCAGCCTCCGCCCAGGCCGCTTCGGTGGTCTTTCTCAATCCTGGCCAGTCGAACGAGACGTTCTGGACCAGTTATTCGCGTTTCATGCAGGCTGCTGCCGATGAGCTGGGCATGACGTTGCGGGTGGAGTACAGCGAGCGGGATGCAGCGCTTGCGATGAGCCAGGCGCGGGCGATTCTCAAGGGCCCGCAACGGCCGGACTACCTGGTGCTGGTCAATGAACAGTACGTCGCGCCAGAGATCATCCGCCTGTCCCAGGGGACCGGAGTCAAGCTGTTCCTGGTCAACAACGGCCTGACCGCCAACCAGGCGATGAGCATCCGGGCCCAGCCCGACAAGTACGGGCAGGTGCTCGGTACCTTGACCGCCAATGACCAGCAGGCGGGTTTTCGCATGCTGCACGAGATGGTCGCCTTGCTGCCACGTGACAATGAACCGATTGACCTGGTGGCCTTTGCCGGGGTCAAGACCACCCCTGCTTCGCAACTGCGCGAGGAGGGCATGCGCCAGGCATTGGCTGATTTCCCCCAGGTGCGCTTGCGCCAGGTGGTGTATGGCGGCTGGAACCGCGAGCGCGCCTACGAGCAGGCGCAGCAGTTGCTGCAGCGCTACCCGAAAACGCGGCTGGTGTGGGCAGCCAACGACCAGATGGCACTCGGTGCCATGCAGGCATTCGAGGAGGCTGGGCGCAAGCCAGGGCGCGATGTGATGTTCGGTGCCATCAACAGTTCACCTGAAGCCTTGCGTGCCCGTATCGATGGGCGCCTGGGCGTGCTGATGGGTGGGCATACGACGTTGGGCGGCTGGGCCATGGTGCTGCTGCATGACGATGCCCGTGGCTTGGAGATCAACCGGGATGGCAAGCGCGAGCACACGCTACCGCTGCTGCAGTCGATCGACCAGGCCAGGGCGCGGCGGTGGCTGAAACTGCTGGAACGGGACGATTACGGCGTCGATTTCCAGCATTACAGCGCCGAAGGGCGCCCGCCGAGCTACCAGTACCCGTTTCTGACGTCACCTGTCGACTATTGAAAGACCTTGCTTGAGAGAAGGGCATTGCTCGTCTTAACTGCTGGTTGTGAAGTGCATTCCCATAACCACTACAAGAGGCAATGCAATGGGAAACTCTACCAAGGTCCGCAAAGCTGACAGCAGTGTCGATGCCTGGGCGATCCTTTGCCTGATCGTCCTGGTGGTGGTCACTGCCGTGTATTGGGTCAGCCACCAGTGACTTGAAACTCAAGACCGTGATGCAGCCAGAATGCCTGCGGGAGGGAATCCCGCAGGCGTTTTCGTTTTATGGCAGAGCGTTCAGCGGGCAGTGAGGTGCAGTGCCAGTTGCACCAGGCCAATCAGCACGGCTATGAACACCAGGGTGAACAGCGTGCCCAGCGCGATGAAGTGGCTGGCCTTGCCGTGGGTGAAATCGCGGGCGCGGTTCTTGCCGCTCTGCACGCCGAAGGCGGCGGCGAGGATGCTGTGCAGCATCTGCCAGAAGGTCGGGGGCTTGCCC
>NZ_BCAZ01000085.1:0-9549 GCF_001320205.1 Pseudomonas sp. NBRC 111123 | reverse complement strand
CAACCTGCGCCTCGATCAGGCCATGCAAGGTCTGTTCAAGGTCGTAATCAACCGCCGTATCGTTGAAATCCACCAGCACCCGTTGGCGCTCATTGGCCTCCAGCACCGGCAAACGCTGCAACAACAGCGCCGGCTCATGCTCCAGCGCTTCGGCCATGGCCTCCAGCACCTGGTTCATCTGCCCACAGATACGCGCCGCGCCAACCTCGGCCGGGGTCATGGCAACCAGGCGGAAGCCCTCTCCTGTGTCATCCACGTTCAAGCCCAGGGGGTAATTGCTGCGCTCCTGGCTAGCGAGGTTGTCGATCCCTTCGGTCGCCTGCTTGTGACGGGCCGTGGCCACCGTACTGTGGCGGTAGTTGAGCATCGCACTGAACAGCGGCAACGGCGCGGCAACGCCGCTGCAACGCTGGGCCAGGGCCAGCGAGGCATGCTCGTGGGCCAGCAACGCACTGAGCCGCTGGTGGGTGGCATGCGCGGCCTCGCGCAGGCTGACGCCGCCCAGTTCGACCCGCAACGGCAAGGTATTGATGAACATGCCCAGCGCCCGCTCGGCGCCCTCCCCGCCTTGCAGGCGGCCCAGCAGCACGGTGCCGAACACCACGCGGTCCTGGCCACTGGCAGCGCCCAGCAGGCGCGCCCAGGCCAGGTGGAACAGGCTCGCGACGCTGATCCCCAGTTGCCGCCCCTGCTGACGCAGGCGCTGGGCCAGTTCGGTGCTCAGCCACAGCTGCGCCTCTTCGATATCACGGCCATCACCTTGAACATCGCTGAGACCATACGCCAGGGTCGGTTCATCGATATCGGCCAGTTGCGAGCGGAAGAACGCTTCGTGCTCAGCCTGGCTGAAGCCCAGCCGCGCCTGCGCCACATAGTTGCGATACGGCACGGGCGCGCAAGCAGGCTCGGGGTCACCGTTCAGGAAGCCGATCAGTTCTTCGCCAACCACTTCCATGGCCGTGTGGTCGAGCACGATGTGGTGGAACTGCAGGGTGGCTTCAATGCCGTCAGCCGTCTCGCTATAAAGCAAGCGGATCAACGGAGCCCGAGCCAGGTCCAGCCCAGCCTTGCCTGCCTCCCCCTCGAACACGCCGAGCGGCGCCTTGCGCCATACGACCTGTACCGGCTGTGGCAGCCCTTCCCATAGCACGGCCGTGCGCAGTACATCATGCCGGGCGATGACTTTGTCCAGCGCGACAGCGAAGTCGTCGAAATGTGCGCGGCTGGCAAAGGCGAAGCGTGACTGCAGTACATAAGGGTCATGCTCGCGGGCGCTGACATGGTGATAGAGGATGCCCTCCTGCAGCGGCGCCAGTGGGTAGATGTCCTGTACGTTGGGAGCACCACCCGGCACCTGGGCGACAATGCGCTCGATGGCGGCCTGCTCCAGCGCCACCAGCGGCAGCATGGCCGGGGTGATGTGCTGGCAGCCGGCCGGGATGAGGTTGCCCGGGACTTGCACATGCTGCGCCTGGCCCAAAGTGGCGGCCAGTGCGGCAATGGTCGGCTGGCCGAACAATGTCCGCACATCGACCTGCAGGCCTTGCTGGCGCAAGCGTGCAGTCAGGTTCACTGCCAGCAGTGAATGGCCGCCCAGCTCGAAGAAGTTGTCATGCCGCCCGACCTGTTCAACCTTGAGCATCTGCGCCCACACCTGCGCCAGGGCCGCCTCCACTGGGCCTTGCGGCGCCACATAGCCCTGGCCGGCGAACAGCGCCAGGTCCGGGTCTGGCAGGGCCTTGCGGTCGAGCTTGCCATGGGGGGTCAGCGGCAATGCCTCCAGGCGCGTGAGCGCCTGCGGCAACAAGTGCGCTGGCAGGCTGGTCTGCAGTGCCTCGCGCAAGGCCTCCACCGCCACCGGTGCGGCTTCGGTGAACCAGGCCAGCAGGCGCTCGTCACGCACCAGCACCACGGCGGCAGCGACCCCGGGCTGCGCAGCCAGCACCGCCTCGATCTCGCCCAGTTCGACACGCACGCCGCGGATCTTCACCTGGTCATCGTTACGACCCAAGTAGTCCAGCGTGCCATCGGCGTTCCAGCGCACCAGGTCGCCGCTGCGATACAGGCGGCCACCTGTGCTGAAGGGGTCATCGAAGAAGCGTTCGGCCGTCAGTTCAGGGCGGTTCAGGTAACCCCGGGCCACCCCGGCGCCGCCGATGTACAGCTCGCCAACTGCCCCCACGGGCACTGGCTGGTGACATTCGTCGAGCACATAGGCACGGGTGTTGCCGATTGGCCTGCCGATATGCAGCGCGCCGCCCGCTTGCAGTTGCCCGGAAGTGGCAACCACCGTGGCTTCGGTCGGGCCGTAGTTGTTGACCACGGCAAAGCCTGGGTCACGGTCGAACTGGCGCAGGCGGTCACCGCCAACCAGCAAGGTGCGCAAGGTCGGGTGCTGGCGCTCACGGCGCAGCGCCTGTTCAGCGACCGGTGTTGGCAGGAAGCTTACCTGCAACGGCTGCTCCAGCCACCAGTCGAGCAGTTCGTCGACATGCTCGCTGGCGATGTGTGCAGGCGGCAGGTGCAACACCGCCCCGGTGCACAACGCCGGCCACACTTCCCAGGCCACGGCATCGAAGCCGAAACCGGCCACGCTGCTGGTGTGGCTGCCGGCACCAAGGGCAAAGGCATCGCAATGCCAATGCACCAGATGGGTCAGGGTGGCGTGCTCGACCATCACCCCCTTCGGCTGGCCGGTAGAGCCAGAGGTATAGATCACGTAGGCCAGCTGGTGCACATCCAGCCCGGCGATCTGGGGGTTGCTGTCGGCTTGCGCCTGCCAGCCATCGCCATGGAGCGCGACCTGCGGGGTATCACCGACCAACGCCTGCGTGCTTGCGTCAGTCAGCACAAACGCCGGTGCGCTGTCCTGCAACAGATACGCGATGCGCTGCGCCGGGTACGCCGGGTCTACCGGCACGTAAGCGGCGCCGGCCTTGAGCACCGCGAGCAGCGCGACCAGGCGCTCGAGGCTGCGTGGCAGGCACACGGCAACCCGGTCGCCGACCTGCACGCCGCGGGCGATCAGGTGATGGGCCAGGCGGTTGGCGCTGCGGTCGAGTTCGCCGTAGCTCAGTACCTGGCCGTCCTGCACCAGTGCTGCAGCCTGTGGCGCGCGGGCAGCCTGGGCTTGCACCAGGGCATGCACGGTCTGCCCTTGCGGGTAAGGCCGGGTGGTGCCGTTGAACGCGTGCAGCACTTGCTGGCGGGCTGACGGATCGAGGATCGACAGGGCAGCCACCGGTGTATTGCCTGCCTGTTCCAGTGCCTGGCTCAAACCGGCCAGGGCCTGGGCCATCCATTGTGCGACCCGCTCGGCACCCAGCCCCTGCTGGGCCAGGACACTGAGTGTGAAGCCCTCGCCCAGATCATCGACGCTGAGGGTCAGCGGGTAGTTGCTGCGTTCCTCACCGCCCAGCAGGCGCACGCCCTGTGCGCTGGCATCGTCGGCGGCCGGGTTGGCAGCGCTGCTGTGGCGGTAGTTGAACAAGGCACTGAACAGTGGCACTGACGCGGCCACGCCACTGCAGCGCTGGGCCAGCGCCAGCGAAGCGTGCTCATGGCCCAGCAACGCCGACAGGCGCTGGTGGGTGACGCGCACGGCCTGCTGCACAGGCGCGGTCAGGTCGACACGCAGCGGCAAGGTGTTGATGAACACGCCCAGCGCACGGTCGGCGCCCTCGCCACCTTGCAGGCGGCCCAGCAGCACGGTGCCGAACACCACGTCGGTGCGGTTGGCCAGTACCCCAAGTACCCGCGCCCAGGCCAGGTGCGCCAGGCTCGCGGCGCTCACGCCCAGGCGCCGGGCCTGCTGGCGCAACTGCCGAGCCAGCATGGGCTCGATCGGCAGCCGTGCTTCTTCGATGGCCTGGCCGTCGCCCTGCACATCGGCCAGGCCGAACGGCAAGGTCGGCTCGTCGAGGTCGCCGAGCATATCGCGGAAAAACGCCTCGTGACCGGCTTCGTCAGCCCCCAGCCGGGCCTGCGCGACATAGGTGCGATACGGCACCGGGGCCGCCAGCTGGTCAGCCTGGCCAGCGAGCAGCTGGCGCATTTCTGCGGCAATCACCTCCATCGCGGTGTGATCGAGGGCCAGGTGGTGGAACTGCAGGATCGCCACAACGCGCTGGTTGCCCGGGTCGTCGGCGTACAGCAGGCGCATCAATGGTGCCCGGGACAGATCCAGCCGGTGCTGGCGAGCGTCGAATCGCACCTGCAAGGCATCGATAACCGCGCCTGCCTGCACGCCGCCGACCGACGTCACCTCCATGCGCGCCTTGCGCCAGACCACCTGCACTGGCTGATCCAGGCCCTCGGTCAACACGGCCGTGCGCAGGATGTCGTGGCGGTCTATGACCTGCTGCAAGGCAGTGGCCCAGGTCTGCAGGCGCTCCAGGCTGTCGAAGGCCAGCCGCGACTGCAGCAGGTAGGGATCGCCCTGTCCGGCACTGAGGTGGTGATAGAGAATGCCCTCCTGCAACGGCGCCAGCGGGTAGATTTCCTGCACATTGGCCGCACCGCCGGGCACGCTGGCGACGACAAGGTCGATGGCGGCCTGGTCCAGGTCGATCAGGCTGAGCATGGCCGGGGTGATGTGCCGGGCATCCTGTGGCACGCGGTTGGCCGGCACCTGCACTTCACGGCCACTGCCCACTGCGGCGGCCAGGGCGGCCAGGGTCGGCTGGGCGAACAGCACCCGCACATCGGCGCTCATACCAGCCTGGCGCATGCGCTCGATCAAGGTCACCGCCAGCAGCGAGTGGCCGCCAAGCTCGAAGAAATGGTCATGGCGGCCGACTTGCCCTACCTTCAGCACGTCTGCCCAGATCGCCGCCAGGGTGGTTTCCACCGCCCCCTGTGGTGCTTCGAAGGCGCGGCTCAGCACGTCATCGCTACCCGGCTGTGGCAGTGCGCGGCGGTCGAGCTTGCCGTTGGCGGTCAAGGGCAAGGCGTTCAGCAACACATAGGCCGCCGGCAGCATGTAATCAGGCAACCGGCCTTGCAACTGGGCATGCAGCTCGGCGATGGTCGGGGCGCCGGTGCTGGCCGTGAAGTAGGCCACCAGGCGCTTGTCGCCCGGCACGTCCTCACGCAGCACGACGGCGGTATCGCGAATGCCTGCACACTCACCCAGGCGCGCCTCGATCTCGCCCAGTTCGATACGGAAACCGCGCAGCTTGACCTGCTGGTCGGCGCGGCCCAGGTAACGCAAGGTGCCGTCGGCCTGCCAGCTGACCAGGTCGCCACTGCGATACATGCGCGCCCTTGGTTGCGGGCTGAAGGGGTCATCGAGGAAGCGCTCGGCGGTCAGCGCCGGCTGGCCGAGGTAGCCCAGGGCGACCCCATCGCCACCGATGTACAGCTCACCGACCGCCCCGACAGGCAGCGGTTGCTGCCGCGCATCGAGCACATAGCAGCGGCCATTGCCGATGGGCTTGCCGATCGCGATGCTGCCCTCGCCCACCTCGAGGATCTCGTGGGTGGTGCTGAAGGTGGTGGCCTCGGTCGGGCCGTAACCATTGAGCAGGTGCACCGGCGCGCCTTCGCGCAATACCCGGGCGACCACGCTCGGGTCCAGCACATCACCGCCGACCATCAGGTAGCGCAGCCTGGCCAGCGCTGGCAGCAGGCCATCGGCAAATTGGTGGAACAACCCGGCGGTGAGCCACAGCACGCTCACTTCGTGGTGCAGCAAGGTATCCCTCAGGGCTTGGCGTGACAGCACCTGGTCCTGGTCGATGACCACCAGGGTGCCGCCGTTGAGCAGTGGCGCCCAGACTTCCAGGGTGCTGGCGTCGAATGCCGGGTTGGAGGCGAATGCCACCCGGTCCCGGCTGTTGAAATCGGCAAAGCCATTGTTGATCACCAGGCGCACGATGGCCCGATGGGGTACCTGCACGCCTTTCGGCGTGCCGGTGGAGCCGGAGGTGTACATGATGTAGGCCGCGCTTTCGCCGCTGACCGGCAGGCCTGGCGAGTGCGACGGGCAAGTGTCCAGCGCCAGGCGATCAAGCTCCACGCGCAGGGCCTGGCCAACCTGATGTTCGCTGCTGTGGGTCAGCAGCACACGCGCCTGGCTGTCGGCAATCATGAATGCCTGGCGTTCGGCCGGGGCATTGCTGTCCAGCGGCACATACACCGCTGCGCACTTGCTCGCCGCCAGTTGCGCCGCCAGCAGGTCGAAGCTGCGTGGCAGCAACAGCGCGATGCGCTCACCCGGTTGCACGCCCAGCGCCAGCAGGTGATGGGCCAGGCGGTTGGCGTGCTGGTCGAGTTGCGCGTAGCTGTATTGCTGCTCACCGTGCACCACCGCGACCGCTGCCGGGCTCAATGCGGCAAAGGCGCCGAACAGGGTGGGCACGGCATGCTCGCGTGGGTAGTCACGCCGGGTCGCATTGAAGCCATGCAGTACCAGTTCGCGCTCGGCAGGCGCCAGGCAGCTCAGCAGCTGCAGCGGCGTTGCCGGGGCCCGTTCAAGGGCCCGCGCCAGCTGCTCCAGGGCGGTGCCCAGCAGGCGGCAGACCTGCGCCCCGTCCACGGCCTCCAGCGCCTGCACGGTAAGCACGAAGGCATCACCAAGATCGTCGACATTGACCACCAGCGGATAGTGGCTGCGCTCATGGGCAGCCAATTGCTCGATGCCCTGCCAGGCCTCGCGCAACCCGGCCTTGGCCGGCGCGCTGTGGCGGAAGTTGAGCAGGCTGGTGAACAGTGGCTGGCCGGCCGGCACCGCGCTGCAACGTTGGGCCTCGGCTAGCGACGCCTGTTCATGGGCAAGCAGCCGGGCCAGGCGCTGGTGGGTCAGACGCACGCCGTCGCTGGCCGCCGCCGTGCCGACGCTGACGCGCAGGGGCAAGGTGTTGATGAACATGCCCAGCGCCCGCTCGGCGCCCTCGCCGCCCTGCAGGCGCCCCAGCAGCACGGTGCCGAACACGACCTCTTCACGGCCAGACAGCTGCGCCAGCACCTGGCCCCAGGCCTGGTGCACCAGGCTGGCGACGCTGATGCCCAGCTGGCGGGCCTGGTCACGCAGGCGCTGGCCAAGGTCGGGATCCAGTGCCTGGCGGCTGTCGAGCACACGGCGGGTATCGCTGTGGGCATCACGCAGGCCGAACACCTCGGTGGGCTCGTCGATATCGCCCAGCAGCTCGCGGAACATCGCCTCAGCCGCCTGACGATTGCCGCCCAAGCGCGAATGGGCCACATAGTTGCGATACGGCACGCTGGCGTGCGATAGCGCCTGGCCCTGCAGGACGGCGGTGATTTCCGCGACCAGCTGCTCGACGGCGGCGTGGTCGAGGATGATGTGGTGGATCAACAGCGTCGCTTCGATCCGCGCTTGGCTTTCACTGCGCAGCAAGCGGATCAGGGGGGCCTGGTTCAGGTTGATGCGATCGCCGTCCGTTTCGTGGCCAAGCCCGGCTTCCCGCCACACCACTTGCACCGGTTCTTCAAGGTTTTGCCAATGGATGCTGGTGCGCAGGATATCGTGGCGGGCGATCACCTGATCCAGCGCAGCGGCGAACGCGTCCAGCGTGGCCGGATCGGGGAAGGCGAAGCGCGCCTGCAACACGTAGGGGTCGTTACCTTCACTGGCCAGGTGGTGGTAGAGAATGCCTTGCTGCAGCGGTGCCAGGCCGTAGATGTCCTGGACGTTGGCAACGCCCCCTGGGATCTGGGCGACCAAGGTGTCGATGGACGCCTGTGACAGGCCTGCCAGTGGCAGCCTGTCCGGTGTGATTCGGGCGCCGTCTTGCGCGATGCGATTGTCCGGCACCTGCACGGTGCTTGCAGTGCTCACCGCCGCTGCCAGCGCGGCCAAGGTCGGCTGGCCGAACAGCACGCGGACATCGGCATGCAGGCCTTGCTGACGCAGGCGCGAGGTCAGGCTCACCGCCAGCAGTGAATGGCCGCCCAGTTCGAAGAAGTTGTCGTGGCGACCTACGCGCTCGACGCCCAGCAGCTCGCACCAGATGCCGGCCAGCAGGGTTTCGGTTTCGCCCTGCGGCGCTTCGTAAGGGCGATCCTGGATGGCATCGGGCGCCGGCAGCGCCTTGCGGTCGAGCTTGCCGTTGGGGCTCAGCGGCAAGGCGTCAAGGTGCATGAACTGCGCCGGCACCATGAACTCCGGCAGGTGCGCCAGCAGGGCCGTGCGCAGGGTCTCGACGGCTTGCGCCTCGCCGGTGTAGTACGCGATCAGGCGTTGATCGCGGGCGATCACTACCGCCTCCTTGATGCCAGCGATGGCGGTCAGGCCGGCCTGGATCTCGCCCAGCTCGATGCGCAGGCCACGGATTTTCACCTGATCGTCGTTGCGACCCAGGTATTCGATGTTGCCGTCCGCCAAGTGGCGCGCGAGGTCGCCTGTGCGGTACAGCTTTGCGCCTGGACGCAATGGATCGTCGATGAAGCGCTCTGCCGTGAGTTCGGCGCGGTTGAGGTAGCCACGGGCGACCTGGACGCCGCCGATGAACAGCTCGCCTGCCACGCCCTGCGGCACCGGCTGGCCTTGGCCATCGAGCACGTACAGCGTGGTGTTGGCGATCGGTTTGCCGATCGGGGTGTTGTCCGGCGCCGTCACGCAGTGCCAGGCGCTGACGTCCACTGCGGCTTCGGTCGGGCCGTAAAGGTTGTGCAGCTCCACTGCCGGCAACTGTGCGTGGAAGCGGCGAACCAGACTGCCCGGCAACGCCTCACCGCTGCACAGCACGCGCTTGAGGACCTGCACAGTCCCTGTGGAGGTGGGTTCACCCGCGAAGAAGCCAGCTCGGTGGATGGCACCGGCTTCGCCGGTGTTCGCGGCTGAAGCCGCTCCTACAGGGTGAGGGGTGGCTGCAGAGGACAGGAACACATCCAGCATCGACGGCACGAAGTGCAAGGTGGTGATGCCTTCATGGTCGATGACCTGGCGCAGGTACTCAGGATCACGGTGCCCGCCCGGGCGGGCCATGACCAAGCGTGCGCCAGTCTGCAGCGGCCAGAGGAACTCCCACACCGACACGTCGAAGCTGAACGGAGTCTTCTGCAGTACCACATCATCAGCGCCCAACTTGTAGGCATCCTGCATCCACAGCAGGCGGTTCACCACGCCGGCATGTTCGTTCATCACCCCTTTCGGCAAACCGGTCGAGCCCGAGGTGTAGATGACGTAGGCCAGATGCCGTGGCGTCAATCCGGCAACAACTGGGTTGTTTGCCGGTAGTTCGCTCCAGCTCGGCAGATCCAGATCAATGACTCGGCCAGCATCCGGCACATGGCGAGTCGCCGCATGCACCAGCACTGCCACTGGCGCGCTGTCGGTCAGCATATGCCGCACACGCTCGGCCGGGTAATCCGGATCGACCGGCACATAGGCCCCCCCGGCCTTGAGAATGGCCAGCAACCCGACCACCATCGACAGGCCACGTTCGACGCAGATCGCCACGCGATCATCCGGTTTTACGCCCAGGCCAATCAGGTGATGCGCAAGACGGTTGGCCTGCTCGTTGAGCTCGCGATAGCTCAGTTCACCCTCTTCAGCGCGCACGGCAAGCGCATCCGGCGTGCGCA
>NZ_BCAZ01000084.1:0-10530 GCF_001320205.1 Pseudomonas sp. NBRC 111123 | reverse complement strand
CCTGCTCGGCAACTGCCGTAGCGCCGCCCTGGTCAGCCGCGACGGTTCGATCGACTGGTTGTGCATGCCGCGTTTCGACGCCCCGGCCGTGTTCGCCGCGTTGCTTGGCAACGAAGAAAACGGCCGCTGGCGCCTGGCACCCTGCGACCCCATCGAACACGTCAGCCGCCAGTACCTGGGCGACACCCTGGTGCTGGAAACCACCTGGGTCACTGCCAGTGGCCGCGCCCGCGTGCTCGACTTCATGCCGCTGGACGAGGTCAACTCGGTGGTGCGCATCGTCGAGGGGTTGTCCGGCGAGACTCACTTCGAAATGGACCTGGTGCTGCGCTTCGACTACGGTCGCAGCGTCCCCTGGGTCGAGATGATCGACCCGTTGACGCTCAGCGCGGTCGCCGGCCCTGACCGCCTGATCCTGTGCAGCAGCGTGGAGCCTCACGGCCTCGACCACCACACCGTCGCACGTTTTCGCGTGGGTGCCGGCGAGCGGCAGATCTTCAGCTTGCGACACCAGCCCTCGCACGTGCCGGTGCAGCCCGACTGCGATATCGACCAGGCACTGCAACACACACTCACGCACTGGCAGGCGTTTGCCGACCGTTGCCCGGACGTCGGCCCTAACACCGGCCTGGTGCGCCGCTCGCTGCTCACCCTCAAGGCCATGACCTACGCGCCCACGGGTGGCATCGTCGCAGCGGTCACCACCTCGCTGCCCGAACGCATTGGCCACGAACGCAACTGGGATTACCGCTTCTGCTGGCTGCGCGACGCCACCATGACCTTGCTGGCCTTCATGAACCTCGGCTACTTCGATGAAGCCCAGGCCTGGCGTGAATGGCTATTGCGCTCGGTGGCCGGCAACCCCGAACAGATGCAGATCATGTACGGCCTGGGCGGCGAGCGTGACTTGCAGGAATACACCTTGCCGTGGCTGGCCGGCTACGAACACTCGCAGCCGGTGCGGGTCGGCAATGCGGCTGCCGGACAAGTGCAGCTGGACATCTACGGCGAACTGGCTGACGCCATGAGCCAGGCGATCAAGGGCGGCCTGCCGCGCCACCCGCGCAGTGCGGCGATTTCCCGGTTGATCCTGCCCTACGTCGAGCGTATCTGGCGCGAGCCTGACGAAGGGCTGTGGGAAGTGCGCGGGGGCCGTCAGCATTTCGTCCATTCCAAGGTCATGGCCTGGGTCGCCTTCGACCGCGCGGCGGGGCTGGCTGACACCACAGAGGAAGGCCGCGAGCATGGCCGCCACTATCGGCAGGTCGCCGACGAGATTCATCGGGAGGTCTGTGCGCGCGGGCTCGATGCCAGCGGCCAACACTTCGTCCAGGCCTATGGCTCGGCCGAGATGGACGCCAGCCTGTTGCAGATCGCCCTGACCGGCTTCCTGCCGGCAGAGGATCCGCGTTTTCAGCGCACCCTGGCACAGATCGAGCAACGCCTGCTGAAGAACGGCCTGCTGATGCGCTATGACAGCGACAGCTGCAGCGACGGGCTGACGCCGGGGGAGGGCACCTTCCTGGTGTGCTCGTTCTGGCTGGCTGATGTGTATGTGCTGCTGGGGCGCGAGGCCGAGGCGCAGGCGCTGTACCAACAGCTCACCGGCCTGTGCAATGACGTCGGCCTGCTGGCCGAGCAGTACGACCCTGCCGGCAAGCGCATGCTCGGCAATTTCCCCCAGGCGTTCAGCCATATCGGCATCATCAATACCGCGCTGAACCTGCACCGGGCACAGTGCCCGGTGCGCGACAGGGCAAGGTGTGGGTGAGCCTTCAACCGAGACGGCCCTTTCGCCGACATTGTCGGAGTAGACTAGCTCAATCCCATTCGGCAAGGAGCACGCATGAGCGTTCGTGGCCATGATCGGCAGATCGACAATATCGAGTTCAACGTCAGCGACATCGCACGGAGCAAGGCTTTCTACGGCAGCGTGTTCGGCTGGCGCTTCACCGACTACGGGCCGACCTACACCGAGTTCAGCGATGGTCGCTTGACCGGCGGCTTCACCACCGGCGAGGCGGTACGGCCGGGTGGGCCATTGGTCATCCTGTATGCCGACGACCTGGAGGGCACGCAACAGCGGCTCGAAGCGGCCGGGGCAACAATCAGCCGGGCGACGTTTGCCTTCCCGGGTGGCCGGCGCTTCCAATTCATCGACCCGGACGGGTATGAGCTGGCTGTATGGACGGCCCAAGCCTGATGGCCAACCACAAGATCGAAATCCGCCGTCGCAATATCGAGAAGATCCTGGTCGCCGCCGAAAAGGTCTTTGCCGAAAAGGGCTATGGCGCCACGTCCATGGGCGACATCGCCGAACAGGCCGAACTGCCACGTTCCAACCTTCATTACTACTTCAGCACCAAGGACGAACTGTTCCGCGCCGTGTTGCAGGACCTGCTGGATGTGTGGAAGCAGGACGCGCTGTGCTTCGAAAACTTCGACGACCCGCGGGTGGTGCTGACCAGCTACATCCGCGCCAAGATGGGCCACTCGCGTTCACGGCCGCTGGGCTCGAAGATCTGGGCCGAGGAAATGCTGCATGGGGCGCCGGTGCTGGGCGTGAACCTGGCCGAGAGCCTGGTGCCCTGGGCAAAGCTCAAGGAAGACAAGATCCGCCGCTGGGTGGCGCAGGGGCGCATTCTGCCGGTGGAGCCTTCGGCACTGCTTTACATGATCTGGGCGTCGACACAGCACTATGCCGACTTTGGCTACCAGGTAACGTTGCTGAACGAAGGTCAGCCACTGTCCGACAGGGCGTTCGAGAGCGCCGTGCAGACAGTGACCAGTGTGATCCTGCGCGGGATCGGGCTGGAGCCATGAAGCGGCGTCGCAGGTTGACGCGCTCCTGCAAGGGGCCGCGTCAGGCGGGCCAGGTGCTTCAGCTGGCCTCGCGGTAGGGGTTGCGAGGGTCCTGGGTCCAGTTCAGGTAAGGCTTGCCGGTATCCTGCGCGACCATCTCGATGCAGTTCTCCACCGGGCAGGTGATCTGGCACAGGTTGCAGCCCACGCATTCGTCCTCGATCACGCTGTAGGCATGCGTCCCGTCAGCTTTCAGCGTGCTGGCAATCGCCTGGTGCGAGGTGTCTTCGCAGGCAATGTGGCAACGCCCACAACCAATGCACGCGTCCTGGTCGATATGCGCCACCGACTTGTAGTTGATATCCAGGTACTTCCAGTCGGTCGTGTGCCCCACCGCTTGCCCGCGGAACGCCTCGAGGTTGCGGTGCCCGTGCTGGTCCATCCAGCGCGCCAGGCCATCCTTCATGTCCTCGACGATGCGGAAGCCATGCAACATCGCCGCCGTGCAAACCTGCACCGCACCGCTGCCCAGCGCGATGAACTCGGCGGCATCGCGCCAGTTGCCGATACCGCCAATGCCGCAGATCGGCAGCCCGCGGGTTTCCGGGTCGCGGGCGATTTCGGCGACCATGTTCAAGGCAATCGGCTTGACCGCTGAGCCGCAGTAACCCCCGTGGGTGCTCTGATCGCCAACGATAGGATGGGCGACCATGCGGTCCAGGTCGACGCTGGTGATCGAGTTGATGGTATTGATCAGCGACACCGCATCCGCTCCGCCGCGATGGGCCGCACGGGCCGACTGGCGGATGTCGGTGATGTTCGGTGTGAGCTTGACGATCACCGGCAGCGAGCAATGCGTCTTGCACCAGCGGGTAACCATCTCCACGTATTCCGGCACCTGGCCAACCGCCGCGCCCATGCCGCGCTCGGGCATGCCGTGCGGGCAGCCGAAGTTCAGTTCGATGCCATCAGCCCCGGTGGCTTCCACCAGCGGCAGGATGAATTTCCACGACGCCTCCACGCACGGCACCATCAGCGACACGATCAGTGCGCGGTCCGGCCAGTCCTTCTTCACCTGGGTGATTTCCCGCAGGTTGATCTCCAGCGAACGGTCAGTGATCAGCTCGATGTTGTTGATGCCCTGTACCTGGCGGTTGGGGCCAAAGTGCGCGGAGTAACGTGAAGACACGTTGACCGCCGCCGGGTCCTCGCCCAGGGTCTTCCAGACCACACCGCCCCAGCCGGCCTCGAAGGCGCGGACCACGTTGTAGGCCTTGTCGGTCGGTGGCGCAGAGGCCAGCCAGAAGGGGTTGGGTGCCTTGATGCCGGCAAATTCGATGGACAGGTCGGCCATTTACGCTGCCTCCACATTGAGCATGAGTTGGGCATGGATGGCTTCGGCGGCCAGCTTGCCATGTTGCACGGCCTGGACGGTGAGGTCCTGGCCCAGCGCGGTGCAGTCGCCGCCGGCATAGACGCCCGCCAGGCTGGTGCGCATGTTGTCGTCGACGCGGATACGTTCGCCGTCGCGCGCCAGTTGCGCGGCGACTGGGTCGCCGAGGCTGGTGTCGTCGAAGCCTTGGCCGATGGCCTTGAAAATGGCGTCGGCGGCCAGCTCGTAGGTTTCACCGGTGTCACGCAGGCGGCCGTCGGCCAGTTCCGTACGCATGAAGCGCATGCCACGTACGCGGCCGTCGTCATCGAGCAGCACGGCGTCGGGGCGGGCCCAGGTGTGCAGGCGCACCTGGTTGGCCTTGGCGATGTCCTGCTCGTGGCCGGTGGCTCCCATGTCGGCATGGCCGCGGCGATACACCAGGTTGACGTCGCGGGCGCCCAGGCGGCTCATCTGCACGGCCATGTCGATGGCGGTGTTGCCAGCGCCGATCACCAGGCAGCGATCGGCCAGGGGCAGTTGCGCAAGGTCATCGGCCTGGCGCAGTTCGCGGATGTACGCGGTGGCGGCGAGCAGGCCAGGGGCTTCTTCATCGGCCAGGCCGAGTTGGCGCACGGCGTTCAGGCCCAGGCCGAGGAACACTGCGTCGTACTGGTCGCGCAACTCGCCCAGGCTCAGGTTGGTGCCCAGGCGCTGGCCATGACGTATCTCGATGCCACCGATGCCGAGCAGGAATTGCACTTCGCGCTGGGCATAGTCGTCCACCAGCTTGTAGCGGGCGATACCGTACTCGTTGAGGCCGCCAGCTTTGTCGCAGGCTTCGAACACCACCACATCATGGCCGTGCATGGCCAGACGATGGGCACAGGACAGCCCGGCCGGGCCGGCGCCGACCACGGCGATGCGCTTGCCGGTGGCGGGCGAGCGCTTGAACGGGTGCTCGCTGAAATCGGCATTGTCCAGGGCGTAGCGCTGCAGCTGACCGATCAGCACGGGGGCGCATTCCTGGGCGTTGTTACGCACGCACGCTTGCTGGCAGAGAATCTCGGTAGGGCACACTCGGGCGCAGCTGCCGCCGAGGATGTTGGCCGACAGAATGCGCTCGGCGGCGCCTTGCAGGTTCTCGTCGCTGATGCGGTGGATGAACGACGGAATGTCGATTTCGCTCGGGCAGGCATTCACGCACGGGGCGTCGTAGCAATACAGGCAGCGGGCGCTTTCGACGGCGGCCTGGCGGGCGGTGAGCGGCGGGGCCAGGTCGGTGAAACGCTCGGCCAATTGGTCGCTGCCGGCGCGAGGGCGCGGCAAATGGTTCAGGGCATCGATCACGGTTGTAGCCTCTCTTTTCTTTTTGGTTGTGGCAGTCAACGGCAATACGGCGCCGCCCGGCCTCTGAGGGCCGGTACGGCAATGCGGGACAGGTCAGCGCTGAACGGGTGTCGGGCGCTGTTGCTCGGCGCGCCGGCCCAATACCTCGTACACCGAGGGGTAGGCTGGCCGCTCCACGTAACGACCGGCGCCAGGCTCGGCACGTAGGTCGCCATCGGCCCAGAGCACCTTGCCCTGGCTGATGGTGTGGCTGGGGATGCCGCGCACGGTGCGGCCTTCGAAGATGTTGAAGTCGACCCGCTGGTGGTGGGTCTGGGCGGAAATGGTGCGTGTGCCCTGCGGGTCCCACAGCACCAGGTCGGCATCGGCGCCGACGCGGATGGCGCCTTTGCGCGGGAACAGGTTGAAGATCTTCGCGGTGTTGGTTGAGGTCAGCGCAACGAACTCGTGCATCGACAGGCGCCCGCTGTTGACCCCGGCGTCCCACAGCACCGCCATGCGGTCCTCGATGCCTGCGGTGCCGTTGGGGATGCGGCTGAAGTCGTTACGGCCCATGGCTTTCTGCTCGGCGCAGAAGCAGCAGTGGTCGGTGGCGGTGGTGTGCAGGTTGCCCGATTGCAGGCCGCGCCACAGTGCTTCCTGGTGCTCGCGCGGGCGGAACGGCGGGCTCATCACGTAGCCCGCGGCAGTCGCCCAGTCCGGGTTGCGGTAGACGCTGTCGTCGATCAGCAGATGGCCCGGCAGCACCTCGCCATACACCGGCTGGCCCTTGGCCCGGGCGTAGGTGATTTCGTCCAGCGCCTCACGGCTGGAGATATGCACCACGTACAGCGGGGTGCCGATGGTTTCGGCAATGCGGATGGCGCGGCTGGCGGCTTCGCCTTCGACTTGTGACGGGCGCGACAGCGGGTGCGCCTCCGGCCCGGTCAGGCCCTGGGCCAACAGTTTCTGTTGCAGGTGGTAGACCAGCTCGCCGTTCTCGGCATGCACGGTGGGCACCGCACCCAGTTGCAGGCAGCGCTCGAAGCTGGCCACCAAGGTGTCGTCGGCCGCCATGATGGCGTTCTTGTAGGCCATGAAGTGCTTGAAGCTGTTGACCCCATGCTGGCTCACCAGCTCGCCCATTTCCTCGGCGACCTGTTCGCTCCACCAGGTGATGGCGACGTGGAAGCCGTAGTCGGACGCGCTCTTCTGTGCCCAGCCGCGCCAGGTGTGGAAGGCGTCCAGCAGCGACTGCTGCGGGTTGGGGATGACGAAGTCGATGATCGAGGTAGTGCCACCGGCCAGTCCTGCTGCAGTGCCGCTGAAGAAGTCTTCGCTGGCGACCGTGCCCATGAAGGGCAGCTGCATGTGGGTGTGTGGGTCGATGCCGCCGGGCATCAGGTACTGGCCGCTACCATCGAGGATCTGGCAATCGGCAGGGGCTTCGAGGTCTTTGCCGATGGCGCGGATCTGGCCATCGACACACAGGACATCGGCGGGATAGCTCTCTTCATGGGTAACCACGGTGGCGCCACGGATCAACAGGGACATGCCGTCTTCCTCGCAGGCTGACCGGTCTGTGCCGGTTCTTGAAATTGTTATGTGCCAGTGGCTGGAGGACGGGTGTTAATCCTGTCAGAACTGACAAGAATGGAATCTAGATGCAGATTCGGGATTGTTCAAGAAAATAATTTACAGGTTTATTCGTTTAATAAATTGTTGATATATAACGAATAATTGCCGTGATCACCAAAATGGTGAGGCCTTTCACCATTTTGACGCACTTGACAAGAAGCCAAATTGGTCAAGATTTTCCATGCAAAATCAGCTGCTTGATTCCTGGCTTCGAGGCGCAGGCCGCGCCGATGAAAAACCAGGCTGCACCAGTTTGAAACCTGTTGCAGGGGCCAGGGCCGGCCCAAGGTGGCGCAAGCGGCAGGCGAGGGAATAACCGTGCCCGCGCCTGCCGCGCAACAATGCTTTGCAGATCAGTTGATTACCTCCGGTCGGCGGCGGCCGGCCGGGTGGGCGCAAGCCGACCCGGCACGCATTTTGAGTATGGCCACAACCGCCAGGCCGGACCGGAGGAGCAGTACTGGTGGTGTGTGTACTCCGGCCATCGCGTTAGCCCGATGAGCAAACAACTAGAAGAAATCTGGAGAAGGCCCCATGCAACAGAGCAGATCGGAAGTGATCGAGCAGGCAGGCCTGTTCGAGCTGTCCGCAGGCAGTGACGTCCTCGACAGCCCGCGCTACAACCATGACATCGCGCCCACCCAGGTGCACCAGCGCACCTGGAACAAATGGCACATCACCGCGCTGTGGGTGGGCATGTCCATCTGCGTGCCCACTTACACCCTGGGCGGCGTGCTCACGGCCTACTTTGGCCTGAGCGTGGGTGAGGCCCTGCTGGCGATTCTGCTGGCCAACCTCATCGTGCTCATCCCGCTGACCCTCAACGCCTTCCCCGGCACCAAGTACGGCATCCCGTTCCCCGTGCTGCTGCGCTCGTCGTTCGGCATCCTGGGTTCCAACGTGCCCTGCCTGATCCGTGCGGTGGTGGCCTGTGGCTGGTTCGGCATCCAGACCATGTTCGGCGGCCTGGCCATCCACCTGTTCCTCGGCTCGATCTTCGAGGGCTGGAAATCGCTGGGAGGGACCGGCGAGGTGATCGGTTTCATGATCTTCTGGGCACTGAACCTGTGGGTGGTGCTGCGCGGTGCCGAGTCGATCAAGTGGCTGGAGACACTGTCGGCCCCGCTGCTGGTCGCGGTCGGCTTCGGCCTGTTGTTCTGGGCCTTGCCGCACATGTCGATGACCGAGTTGCTGGCGCAGCCACCCAAGCGCCCGGAAGGTGCCAGCGTGGTCGGTTACTTCTGCGCAGGTCTCACGGCCATGGTGGGTTTCTGGGCCACCTTGTCGCTGAACATTCCCGACTTCAGCCGCTATGCCAAGAGCCAGAAGGACCAGATCCTCGGGCAGGTTTTCGGCCTGCCGCTGACCATGTTCCTGTTCGCTTCGCTGGGCGTGATCATGACCGCAGCTTCCGCCTCGCTGGTGGGCGAGACAGTGTCGGACCCGGTCAGCCTGATCGGCAAGATCCACAGCCCAGGCTGGGTGGCGCTGGCCATGGCGCTGATCGTGATCGCCACGCTGTCGACCAATACCGCGGCCAATATCGTCTCGCCGACCAACGACTTCCAGAACATCGCCCCGCGCCTGATCGGGCGCACCCGCGCGGTGTGGCTGACCGGTTTGATCGGCCTTGCACTGATGGGCCACGAACTGCTGAAGAAGCTTGGCTGGATCGTTTCCGACCTGAGCCTGGAGAGCGTCTATTCCAACTGGTTGCTGGGCTACTCCAGCCTGCTCGGGCCGATCGCCGGGATCATGGTGGTGGACTACTTCCTGATCCGCCGCCAGCAGCTGGACCTGGCCGGCCTGTACCGCGATGACGTGTACCCGGCGTGGAACCTGGCGGGCTTTGCCGCCTTCGCCTTGCCGGTGGCGCTGACCGTGCTGGCCGTCGGCAACAGCAGTTTCAGCTGGTTCTACGACTATGGCTGGTTCACCGGGTCGCTGCTGGGTGGGGCGCTGTACTACGCCCTGGGTGGCGTGGCGGTGCGCGGGCCGGCAATCGCGCCAGTACAAACCAATAAAAATGCCTGAGGAGAAACACCATGAGCCCATCCCAGCATGTGCTGAAATCCACCGAGCGCCACGTCGACAGCGCACGCCTGTGGCAATCGCTGATGGAGCTTGCCCGCCTGGGCGCCACGGCCAAAGGGGGCGTCTGTCGGCTGGCGTTGACCGACCTCGACCGCCAGGCCCGCGACCTGTTCGTCGAATGGTGCGAGGCTGCCGGTTGCAGCGTCAGCATCGATGCAGTGGGCAATATCTTCGCCCGTCGCCCTGGGCGTAACCCCAAACTACCACCGGTGATGACCGGCAGCCATATCGACACCCAGCCCACTGGCGGCAAGTTCGATGGCTGTTTCGGGGTCATGGCCGGGCTGGAGGTGCTGCGTACTCTCAATGACCTGGGCATCGAGACCGAGGCACCGCTGGAAGTGGTGGTGTGGACCAACGAAGAAGGGTCGCGTTTTGCCCCCTGCATGATGGGTTCAGGTGTATTCGCCGGCAAGTTCACCCTGGAAGAAACCCTGGCCAAGCGTGATGCCCAGGGCGTGTCGGTTGGCGAGGCGCTGAACGCCATCGGCTACGCTGGGCAGCGAGCGGTGCTTGGCCACCCGGTCGGTGCCTATTTTGAAGCGCATATCGAACAGGGGCCGATCCTGGAGGATCAGGCCAAGACCATCGGTGTAGTCCTTGGTGCACTGGGGCAGAAGTGGTTCGACCTGACCCTGCGCGGTGTCGAAGCCCACGCCGGCCCGACCCCGATGCACCTGCGCAAGGACGCCCTGGTGGGTGCCGCTGCCGTGGTCGAAGCGGTCAACCGCACCGCCCACGCGCACCAACCCCATGCCTGTGGCACGGTCGGTTGCCTGCAGGCCTACCCCGGTTCGCGCAACGTGATCCCGGGCGAGGTGCGCATGACCCTGGACTTCCGTCACCTGGAAGGCGATCAGCTTGAGGCGATGATCGCCGAGGTGCGCGCGGTGATCGAGGCGACGTGCGCCAAGCATGGCCTGAGCCATGAACTGGTGCCCACGGCGGACTTCCCGGCGCTGTACTTCGACCGCGGTTGCGTCGATGCCGTGCGCGAGTCGGCACAGGCGCTGGGCCTGCCGCACATGGACATTGTCAGCGGGGCAGGGCATGACGCGATCTTCCTCGCCGAACTGGGGCCGGCGGGGATGATCTTCGTGCCTTGCGAAAATGGCATCAGCCACAACGAGATCGAGAACGCCACGCCGGAGGATCTGGCGGCGGGTTGCGCAGTGTTGCTGCGGGCCATGCTGGCGGCGTCGGAGGCAATCGCCAGCGGGCGCCTGGCGGCATAACGACGCGCTGTAGGGGCTGCTGCGCAGCCCTTCGCGGGCAAGTCGGGGCGCCGAACCGCC
>NZ_BCAZ01000083.1:0-10634 GCF_001320205.1 Pseudomonas sp. NBRC 111123 | reverse complement strand
AAGATTGCAGCGTTTTCCCCAACCATTTGCAGAATTGTCCTATGTAAGGCGCCACAAGCCTTGCCTAGAGTGACCGGTCCTTTCCCCAAGGAGCGGCACATGCGCCAGCCCTACGTGCTGATTCACCCGGCACGCCCATCCCACCAGATACTGCTCCACCAGGCCTGCAATGCCCAAGGCCTGTTCAATGTGCGCATCACCCACGACCTGGCCGACCTCGACACCTGTCTGGCCCGCACGCCGCGCGCCGATCTGCTGATCCTCGAACACGCCGTGAACGATGGCCTGGCCCTGCTCGAACGGGCTCGCTCCATCCGTAGCGTACTGTTCGTCGGCCACCACAACCCAGGTAGCCTGAACCTCGCCAAAGAAGCCCGGCGCCAAGGCTTGTGGGTCGTTGCCGATCTCCCCTGGCCCTTGCCAGTCGGGCGTTGGCAGCAAGCGCTGCAGCGTATTCAAACTGTCATGTCAGCCACGCATGCTCACTAGCACAGCGGTGGCGCAGCGAACTTTCCGCTGCGCTTGCTGGTCAGTTCCTTCATGTCCCATTACAAGCGAGTGATCCGGATGGAAAGAATCTGCAGACTGCTCAACGACGCCCTTGCCCCTTACCAGGCCAAACTGGGTGTGACGGATGCCAGTGGCAATCGCCAATTGACCGTGTACGACAGCCTCGGCGGCACGGCCTTGCGACGTACGGTCAGCCTGCGTCAGTTGCAGGAACAGAGCCTGCTGATCGACCTGGTAGACGGCTTGCACCGTGACCTGCAGATTGTCGAAGGGCGCTTGCAGCCCTGTGTGATCGCGGCATTGCAACAGCGTCAGCAGCCACAGGGAACCTTTGCCTGAATGGCCAATCAGAAACAGTAAGGGCAGCCGGCCAGTGCACAGCTCCGGTACTGGCAGGTTGTCGCGGGAAGTCCATGAGGACTTTCAATTGGCCCCGGGCGTCTTCCCCAGCGTTCGGGGTTTCTTTTTGCCCGCCTTACACAGACTGCAGCTCAGCGGTTTTCGAAGAAGTGCTTGCTCTCTTCCAGGTAGGTTTCGCGCAGCTCGGGGTCAAGCCAGCGAGCATACAGCGCGGGCAGCGTATTCAGGCGCAGGGCCGGTAGCAGTTGGTCGATGTGGCTGACGGCTGCACGCCCCAGGGGTGTGTCCGAGCAGCCCACGTGCAGGAACTGGTAGCGGTTGACGCCCTGGATGGGATGAAACTGATAGTCCGCCGGCGAACCACCCTGTTGCTGAATCAGGTAGCGTACTTCCGGCCAGTAGCCCAGCACCAGTTGCAGGCGCCCGAGCTGTTGCATCTGTAGCAGGTTGGCGGTGGCATCGTTGCCATAGTGGCGGCTGAGCGCCGAGTCGGGCAGTTGGCGAAGGATCTCGTCAACCTCGCTGCTGTAGCTGCGCTCGGCGACGATGCCCAGCTTCAGTCGGGTGTTGGCGAGCAAGCCTTTGAGGTCGACTTGCTGGTCGTCGAGAAACGGTGCCAGTAACGCATGGCCGGTGTTGCGCACCACCACGCCGCTGCTCAGCACGCCGAGCGTAGGTTGCGAGAAGTACACGAACTTCGCACGCTCTGCGGTCCACAGCAGTGTCGGGTCGCAGGTGAAACTGGTCGGATCCTGAAGCATCTGGATACCGCGTGCACGGTTGACCCGGATGATGCTGTGGTCGTACTCGGGCATTTGCTCGATCAGCAGCGGCAGCATCTGGTCGATAACCCCCTGGCCCTTTTCCGTGCCCTCGAACACGGTGAAGGGCGGCAGGTCGCGCACCAGCCAAAGCAGGCGTTCCTTGGCCTGCGCCGGTGCCGTCAGCAGCGCGAGCAGCAGCGCGCAGCACAGGGCCCGCGAGCGCATCTGAAGCAGCCTCAGACCGTGCCCGCCAGGCGCAGGCTGGCGATCGCTGCCTGGTCGTAGCCCAGCGAAGCCAGCACGCTATCGGTGTGTTCACCCAGCGTCGGGCCAACCCATTCGGCAGAGCCCGGGGTGTCCGAGAGCTTTGGCACGATGCCCGGCATCTTGAACGGCTTGCCATCCGGCAGGCGCGCTTGCAGGAACATCTCGCGGGCCAGGTACTGGGGGTCGCTGAACATGTCCTCGGCCGAGTAGATACGGCTGGCCGGGACTTCGGCATCGGTAAGCACCTGCATCAGCCGGTCCAGCGGCAGGCTGTTGGCCCAGCGATCGATCACGCCGTACAGCTCGTCGCGCCGGGCGTCGCGGCCATCATTGCTGGCCAGGCTCGGGTCGTCGGCCAGGTCGGGGCGGCCGATGGCCTGCATGAAGCGCTTGAAGATGGCGTCACCGTTGGCGCCGATCTGCACATGCTTGCCGTCGGCGCTGGTGTGGATGGAGGAGGGCGTGATACCCGGCATGATGTTGCCGGTGCGCTCGCGGATAAAACCGAACACGTCGAACTCCGGGACCATGCTTTCCATCATGGCGAAAATGGCCTCGTACAGCGCCACATCCACCACCTGGCCCTGGCCGCCATTGACTTCGCGATGACGCAGGGCCATCAGCGCGCCAATCACTCCCCACAGCGCGGCGATCGAGTCGCCGATGGAGATGCCGGTGCGCACAGGCGGGCGGTCGTCGAAACCGGTGATGTAACGCAGCCCGCCCATCGATTCACCGACCGCACCGAAGCCCGGCTGGTCCTTCATCGGGCCGGTCTGGCCGAAGCCGGACAGGCGCACCATCACCAGGCGCGGGTTTAGCGCATGCAGCACGTCCCAGCCCAGGCCGAGCTTTTCCAGCACGCCGGGGCGGAAGTTCTCGATAAGGATGTCGGCCTCGCCGAGCAGGCGCTTGAGCACTTCACGGCCTTCGGGGTGCTTGAGGTTGAGCGTCAGTGACTGCTTGTTGCGCGCCTGCACGAACCACCACAGTGATGTGCCCTCGTACAGCTTGCGCCACTTGCGCAGCGGGTCGCCGCCGTCCGGTGACTCGACCTTGATCACGTCGGCGCCGAATTCGGCGCAGATCCGCGAGGCGAACGGCCCGGCGATCAGGGTGCCGAGCTCGATGACTTTCAGGCCGGCGAGGGGTTTGCTGGGCGTAGACATGAGGCATCCGTGGCAGCTGGTCAGAGCCGTGGTTTTAGCATAGGTCCGGAGCGTCCGATACTGCTCCGGCGCAAGCGGAAGCAGGATCGGTTAGACTAGGTGACTTTTCTCTACGCACGAAGCCCAGTCGACCATGGCCCAGCCGTCCACCACCTACAAATTCGAACTGAACCTGACCGATCTCGATCGCGGCGTGTATGAAAACGTCCGGCAGACCATTGCCCGCCACCCTTCGGAAACCGAAGAGCGCATGGCTGTGCGCCTGCTGGCCTACGCCCTGTGGTACAACGAGAACCTGTCGTTCGGCCGTGGCCTGTCTGATGTCGACGAAGCGGCGCTGTGGGAAAAAAGCCTGGACGACCGCATTCTGCATTGGATCGAAGTCGGCCAGCCGGACGCCGAGCGCCTGACCTGGTGCTCGCGCCGCACAGAACGCACCAGCCTGCTGGCCTACGGCAGCCTGCGCGTGTGGGAAGGTAAAGTGGTGGGCGCGGTCAAAGGGCTGAAGAACCTGAACATTGCAGCGGTGCCGCAGGAGGTGCTGGAGGTACTGGCCACCGACATGCCCCGTACCATCAAGTGGGATGTGATGATCAGCGAAGGCACGGTGTTCGTCACCGACGACCGTGGCCAGCACGAAGTGCAACTGCAATGGCTGCTCGGTGAGCGTGGCTGAACCGACTGACACCTGACTGCCGAAGATCCCATGCGTATCGAACCCCGCCCGTTGCCATCGACCCTGCCTTTCCTGGGTAACCTGCCACCTTTGCTGACCCGCCTGTACGCCGCCCGCGGCGTGCAGACCGAGGCCGAACTGGACAAGAGCCTGGCGCGGCTGTTGCCGTATCAGCAGCTCAAGGGTATCGAGGCTGCGGTGGACCTGCTGGTCGACGCCCTCGACCAGCGCCAGCGTATCCTCATCGTTGGCGACTTCGACGCCGATGGCGCCACCGCCAGCACTGTGGGTGTGCTCGGCCTGCGCCTGCTGGGCGCGGCCCATGTCGATTACCTGGTGCCCAACCGCTTCGAGTATGGCTACGGCTTGACGCCGGAGATCGTCCAGGTGGCGCTCGAACGCCAGCCGGACCTGCTGGTTACCGTCGATAACGGTATCTCCAGCGTCGAAGGTGTTGCCGCCGCCAAGGCGGCCGGGCTCAAGGTGCTGGTCACCGACCACCACCTGCCGGGTCAGCAGTTGCCGGATGCCGACGCCATCGTCAACCCGAACCAGCCTGGGTGCGGCTTCCCGAGCAAGTCGCTGGCCGGGGTCGGGGTAATTTTCTACGTGCTCATGGCCTTGCGCGCACGCCTGCGCAGCCTGGGGCGCTACGAAACGCAGCCGCAGCCGAACATCGGCGAGCTGCTCGACCTGGTCGCCCTGGGCAGCGTCGCCGACGTGGTGCCGCTGGATGCCAATAACCGCATCCTCGTGCACCAAGGGCTTGAGCGCATCCGCGCCGGCCGGGCACGGCCGGGCTTGAAGGCGATCCTTGAAGTGGCCCGCCGCGATCACCGGCGCATCACCTCCACTGACCTGGGCTTCATCCTTGGCCCACGGCTCAACGCCGCCGGGCGCCTGGACGACATGAGCCTGGGCATCGAATGCCTGCTGTGCGATGACGAAGCCCTGGCCCAGGACATGGCTCAGCAGCTGGACGAGCTGAACCAGGACCGCAAGTCGATCGAGCAAGGCATGCAGCGTGAGGCACTGGCCCAGCTCAAGGACCTGCCGGTCGAGTCCATGCCTTATGGCCTGTGCCTGTTCGATGCCGATTGGCACCAGGGCGTGATCGGGATCCTCGCTTCGCGCCTGAAAGAGCGCTACCACCGGCCGACCATTGCCTTCGCCGATGCCGGCGACGGCATGCTCAAAGGCTCGGCGCGTTCGGTGCCTGGCTTCCATATCCGCGATGCGCTGGATGCGGTGGCAGCGCGTCAGCCCCAGCTGATCAGCAAGTTCGGCGGCCATGCCATGGCGGCGGGGCTGTCGCTGCCCGAAAGCAACTTCCCGGCGTTTGCCGAAGCGTTCGATGAAGAGGTCCGGCGCCAGTTGCGTGAGGAAGACCTGACCGGTCGTCTGCTGTCGGACGGTAGCCTGGCGGTGGAGGAATTCCACCTCGACCTGGCCAAGGCCCTGCGTAACGCCGGGCCTTGGGGGCAGCACTTCCCCGAGCCGCTGTTCCATGGGGTGTTCCAGTTGGTGGAGCAACGTGTGGTCGGCGAGCGGCACTTGAAGGTGGTGCTCAAGACCGAGTGCGGCTCGGTCCGGCTGGATGGTATTGCGTTTGGCATCGACCGTGATGTGTGGCCGAACCCGACGGTGCGGTGGGTGGAGTTGGCGTACAAGCTGGATGTGAATGAGTTTCGCGGGAATGAGAGCGTGCAGTTGATGATTGCGCATATGGAGCCGCGCTGAGTTTACCTCCAGTTGCCCGCATTGGTTTTTGCGGTGGGGCACAAATCGAGCGCCACTCGCGCGGCGCTCGATCTCCCAAGTGCTGCTCAGGTTCAGTTGCACCCCTTTCTGGGGCGGTAGTAGATCGCCGCTGCCGAAATCAAGGTGCTGATGCCGGCAACTGAGAAAATGATAACGGCCAGTGTGGTCTCCCGGTTTCTTACATGGGTTACATGTGCCGCCAGTGCAGGATCGTAAAGAAACATTCCATTTGGGGCGATTAAACGCTGGACCGTTGCGGCGCGTTCAGAGGTTGCTATGTCGACAAAGAGTGGCGTGTTGCGGTCCAGCTTCGCTGCATCATAGTAAATTTTTTCTGCATAAAGATGAGTGTTGTAGCGCTTTCCATCTAATGTTTTAAACATGATGCTGAACGTGTAGAGAGATCTGTCACTATCCCATGTTTCAGGTTTGGAAGTGAGAGATGCTGGGACTCGCAACCATGATTCTTCGCTGGTTTTTTCGTGTTCGCGCCACATAAGTGTAAAGCTAGCGCTTAAGATGAGATTAAGAATCCCCGCGAGCAGCAAAGCTTTCGCTTGTTTGCGAGGCGGAAGTTCTCGCATCAGCTTTAGCGAGTATTGCCAGATATCCATTTTGGGGTCGGTGCGTTGTTGGGTGGTTAACAGGTCGGTTAGTAATACTGGTCCTGTTGCCCCCCGCTGCAGCATATATAGTTGTCTTGATTGTCTTGATTGTCTTGATTGTCTTGAATAGGTACCGTGATTGATGGCTCAGGGTCGGGGGATTTAACGCCGCCTAGGCTTTCTATACTTATAGTCAGTGTTGCGTCGGGTGCTGGTATGCCAGGGGGCGTCGTTGGCGCTGCTGAGTTGCTGCCTGAGTTTCCGATAAGGGGAGGGGGTTGCGTTGAGCCGGAACTCTCGCTCCCTGTTGCGTTGGTGTCAGTTTGGTTGCTTTCTGGAAAGCTAAGTAGTTTGGTGCCCAGTGTTATTTCTGAAGAGCCAGGGTTCCAGTTAACGGTTGTGATCATTCCCTGGTGGGTGGAAAGTATCTGGTCAGGGGACGCGAGTGTGAAATCAGGCGCAATTTGTGGTGCGTCCAATCCAGTAAGGTCACCTTGATTCAAGAGACTGGTAAAAAGTGGAGCCATCTTGTCGTATGCTGCTTCAGCCAAGTCCGAATTGACAATGCTGTAGATTGTGGCGCTTATGCCGAAGACTGTGGCCCCTCCAGCAATGAATGGTGCTCCGGCCAGAATGGCGAAGGAGGCTACGATGCCTGCAACATTGCCTGCCAAACTTATGACATCTCCTCTCTTAATCTCCGCGCCCTCCTTGAAGTCCGCCGCGATTTTCAGGAATGTTACGGTGCCAGATAGGGTGTTGGTGACAATGTTAATAAAGGGTACAGCACCTACTGCGAAGTGAGTGATGGAGATAACTGAGGCTATCGCCGTAGTTGTTTGTGCTGCTTGGATAACTAGTGAAAATCCGGTCTTGTCGCTGTTGAATTGGTCATGAATAGCCGCTGCTGCCCCGGCGTTATTGACAGGTTTCGCCGTTTTATCTATTACGGCTACTATCAGCTCGGCACGTGTGCTCATTGTTTAACGTCCTTATTTATGGTCTTGAAGGCAATGGTGATGCGCAATTGGTCGCAGTCAATGGTGGGTGATTTAGCTCTGTGCGGTATGTGTCCGTCGAATATCGCTATGCGTCCCGGCTTTGGTTGTATTGCCGCAATGGTGTCATTCGTCTGTTGATTGAATAAAACCAGTTCGCCGCCCCATGTGGTTTCCCACTGGGTATTGCAGAAGAGAACTGCGGTTTTTCCTGGTTCAATTGATTTGTTATCTCTATGAATAGGGCTGTCCTGGCCGAAGGTCTGGCCGTTTGCGTAGACACCAAGGAGCAAACAGTCACGCATGTGAGCAAGCTGCGCACGCCTCCAAATATCAAGTAGAAAGTTCCAGCGGCTGTCGCTGGCCAGTTCATGCTCACAGCACTCCATTGATGCACGTTTGTTGCCGGCTATGAAAATGTGCCAGCAAGGACGTGCAAAGGGAATTGTATTTATGGGCCAGCCATATCTCCATATGGCCCCTGAAAATGCGTCGGTGAGCAAATTTTGCTCTTGTTCAGTAATGAATTTATCTAATACGTTCGCGTTTTCTGTAAAGGAAATATCCATCATCGACTCAAGTCATGGGCGTGGAGATCGGACTTGTGCGAACGGCGTAATTGGTTTCATTGATCGCCGTGACGTGATGGACGATAGTATTTGGACGGCTGAATAACGATAGGAGGAGGGAGATGTTGCTTGAGAAGGATTTCCCAAGAGAACGTAGAACTTTAAGTAGTAGGCTGTAGGATTTTTCTAGAATGCCCGGTAGGCCGGGTGGAAAGGGTTGTCGTGGGTGATACAACCCTAGCCCAAAGGACGGTCGACTTTTACTGGTTACAGTCAGACCGCGAGATGAAGGTGGTTTCAGTTACCCAACGGTTTATGCGTCATGCCTAACTCGGCATCATCCATCAGTGCCTTGGCCATGGCACTCAGGTAATGGGATGCCCAGATCATCATCGGCTTTTCATCCATCAGGCCGATGATGGTCAGTTCTCTTACATAGCCCATCAACTCCGAGGCCTGCTCGCGGGCATCCCGGCAGGGAATGCCTGGCTCGATGCGAAACAGGGGATGGGTCTGGTGTTCGCCTTGGAAGAATGTGGTTTTGCCGACAGTATTGGGTGTCGTCTGTGGTCATCGGTTCCTCTCCTGAAATTGCTCGACTGCCTGTTATGGCCTCTTCGCGGGTAAACCCGCTCCCACAGGTGATGTGCAAATCTTGAGGTCTGTGATGTCCCTGTGGGAGCGGGTTTACCAGCGAATAGGCCAGTAGCTCCAACCTCAATGCAGGCTGCTACTCCGCTCCAAAGCCAGCGACAGTGCATCCGCCTGGCCCCAGGCGATCTGCATGGCGCGCAGCCCATTCACCAGCGATTCCCGGGTGCTGTCATCTTCGATGGTATCGAGGGTCCGGTGGCAATGGTTGTAGGCAAGCATCAGGTAGTGGGTGACGTTCATCACCACATGATCGATGGGCGCGATGCCTTCGCTGACGGCGTTGGTGAGGGTCTTGTCAGAGGGAAGGTCGAAATGATGGGGTGGGTCGGGGACGATTTTCTTCATATGGAACGACTCGTAAGGTTACTGATTGACCGACCTTTCCGATTCCACACGGATGGGTGGCAGTTGTACGCGGTGTGGAATCCAGGCTACGAGTAAACCCGGTAGGCTTTTCGGCCTCCCGCGCACAACTGCCATGACGACAGCAACTCAGTAATTGACCAGGATTCCACTCCCGGGCGCTAAACATCAGCGACACGAAAAAGCCTAAAGGGCGGTGTTTCCAGGAACAATCAGACGCGAGTCGACAGGGTTTGTAGGATATTTTCCTTGGCTACGCACCGCCAGTTCATATGTGTAGGAAGCATCTGATACATGTGTCGGGCCAGTCGGAAATCTCAGTGAGCGGCGCTTAGAGAGGGTGCCCGCCTTGGTTCTTGCAGGGGTGCGGAAATCGAGCGCCGCCCGCGCGGCGCATCGCGGATAAATCCGCTCCTACAGTTTGTTTCGGGACCGTCATTCCTGTGAGGTCACCGCTGTTCGCCTTGTTTGTTCTCTTCGATATTGAGGTGGGCACCACTGCTTTTCATCGATGTTCAGTCATGCACCAAGGCGGTTCCTGTTGGCGGCACAGGAGTGACTGGCCCGAAACAAACTGTAGGAGCGGATTTATCCGCGATGCGCCGCGCGGGCGGCGCTCGGTCTGACAGGCGCTGCAAACCTTCCGACGAACACCCCGCCATCCCACGGAACCATCCCCCCCACCAATCTGGTCTAGTCTGATTAATGACCGGCACCGGGCCAGGGATGTGCACTTGAGTGTCCGGGCCGGATCACCATTGGAGTCCTTGGGAGGTGCCCTCATGAGCCTGCTGCTCGAGCCTTACACCCTGCGTCAGCTGACGCTGCCCAACCGCATCGCGGTCTCGCCGATGTGCCAGTATTCTTCCGTCGATGGCCTGGCCAACGACTGGCATCTCGTCCACCTGGGCAGCCGCGCCGTGGGTGGCGCCGGCCTGGTCATCAGCGAAGCCGTCGCCGTGACCGCCGATGGTCGCATCACCGCCGAAGACCTAGGCCTGTGGAACGACGACCAGATTGCGCCGTTGCAGCGCATTACCCGCTTCATCACCGCCCAGGGCGCCGTGCCAGGCATCCAGTTGGCCCACGCCGGGCGCAAGGCCAGTACCTATCGGCCCTGGCTGGGCAAGCAGGGCAGTGTGAAGATTGAAGACGGCGGCTGGCAGCCGGTGGGGCCGTCGAAAATCGCTTTTGACCCACAGCACACACCGCCGCGCGAATTGAGCCAGGACGAGATTCAGGGGGTGATCGATGCCTTCGTCGCCTCTACCGAGCGGGCGCTGAAAGCGGGCTTCAAGGTCGTCGAAATCCACGCGGCCCATGGGTATCTGCTGCACCAATTCCTTTCACCACTGAGTAATCAGCGCCGCGACGAGTACGGCAGTTGCTTCGAAAACCGCATCCGCCTGACCCTGCAGGTGGTCGAAGCGGTGCGCAAGGCCTGGCCTGCTGAACTGCCGCTGTTCGTGCGTGTATCGGCGACGGACTGGGTTGAGGATGGTTGGAACCCGGATGAAACCGTCGAGCTGGCACGCCGCCTGCGGGTGCTGGGCGTCGACCTGATCGACGTGTCCTCCGGTGGTACCTCGGTGAATGCCGAAATCCCTACAGGCCCTGGCTACCAGACTCGCTTTGCAGAGCGTGTGCGCAAAGAGGCAGAGATCGCCACTGGCACCGTAGGCATGATTACCGAACCGGCACAGGCCGAGCACATTCTGCGCACCGGGCAGGCCGACGTGATCTTCCTGGCCCGGGAGCTGCTGCGCGATCCTTACTGGCCGTTGCATGCCGATGATGACTTGGGTGGCAACAAAGCCACTTGGCCGGCGCAGTACCAAAGGGCGACCAGCCGGGCCAACCCTATTCACGAGTCGGATTTGCGAGATTAGGGGGCTCGCCGGCAGCTATGCGCGGTGGCTGAGATCGAGCGCCGCCCGC
>NZ_BCAZ01000082.1:0-11031 GCF_001320205.1 Pseudomonas sp. NBRC 111123 | reverse complement strand
CCCGCGAAGAGGCCGGCACAGGAAAATCACCGCTGCATGCCCCACCGCCGAACGGTCAACCGCTCGAGGGTATTGAACACCAACCCCTCGACCAGCAGACCGATCAGGATCACCACCACTCTAAAAAGATCCGAGCATCAGGAATATCATTGAAGAAATACACATCGTGCACCAAGCTCCGACCATAATCCTTTTCATCGAATTTGAAAAATCTCGCAATTGAGCCACATCAACCAATCCTCTGCGTGCAAATAAGCTCGGCATAGTCAAAAGCATTGATATGGTACAGATACGCATAATTTTACCGAGAAGCCCTGCGCGCAAATAAAGCTTCCTATTCCCCCATACAAAATCGCTTTTCGACAGCAGCTCTTCAACCTCATCAAGATGTCTTATGGCGACATACATCTGCACTAAAAATGCGAGCGCCGCCAAGAAGAAAAAACACATCGAAACCAAATTAATCTCAAATTTACTCACGACTTATTCTTCACGTAAGTGATCACAAATCGCCGCCGCAGCACTTACTTAGTAATCAGCCTCGTAAAACACCTACCCATATACAGAAGGATGCCAACGATGCAAATAAAAACAAGTGCACGAGCCACAGTATAATCAGCAGCCTCTTGATGCGATCAGGTACTGCTCGTAAATCTCCAGCGTCAACCAAACCCTTTCGAACGCAAAACTGGCTCACGGATAGCATCGCGGAAATCCCCCCCACACGCAAAACCTTCCCCAAAAGCCCGGCACCGGACAAATTATCCCTATTACCGACAACAATTTTGCTATTCTTTAATAAAAATTCAACATAATCAAGATAACGACAAGCGACAAAAATCCATGCCGCAAACATGAGTACGGGCGAAGCAAACAAGCAAACACCGAGCACGGCTATCTGCATATTTGTCATTGTGCGGTCTCATACAAGACCTGATTCAATATCTCTCCGAACATAGCTCATAGCGCCCCACCTGCAATTTCACCGTTCCCAACCTATCTCGCCCGCCGCTCACCTTCCCCACACGCCCCAGCGACCACCCCCAAATCTGTAGCCCCCTGACCGCTGCTGAACCCGAACACCAGCTAGGGAGCGGCAAAATCAGGATATACATTGAGATGAAACATGAGTGCTCACATATTCAACCAGGCAAGCTTAATAATTTCAAAACATTATGAGCAACAACAAATATCACCGCAGAAGCCACTAAGCCCCCCCAAGAAACTAGCAACCTAACTCTCATCGCCCTTGGAAATCGCAATATTTCTGAAGCATCCGCAACGCCTCTGCGAACAAAGATCCCGGGCATCATAAGCATGTTTGCGGCTAGGCAGGCACGCATCACTCTACCCAACAATCCCGCCGGTGAAAAGTTCAACCGATTATCACGAATATAGCTGCACCCTGATAGCTCAGACTCAATCACATCAAGATATCGGCATGCTAGATAAACCATGAGGCCTAGGCTAACAGTCATCCAGACTATCAGCACAGACATCATTACCACTGCAGCTGTCGAGTTCATTCGAGCGCCCTTTCATACACTACCTCTCCGAGCGCCCCAACCCACTTTCTCCCTAAATCACCACCATATTTACCACCTACAGCACCTCCGACAACAGCACATGCAATACCGGCACTACCAGCAGAGGGAATACTGAGTGCTACACATATGGCACTTACCATAGCACCGCCTATGACCCCCCCAGTAACACTGCCAGATATACTGCCTGTCAAGCCGCTCAACTCGACGTATTTAGCCTTCCTGCATTCTTCCTCACGACCTAGGGTGCATGCATTTTGAATAGACAGCCCTGTCGCTGCCACATCTAATGCGACTCCAATGTAGGCCCCTTTCTTGATCAGGCTCGCAGCCCTCGCCACTCCCGTTACCTTCTCGGCATACCCGGTAATTTCCCCGGTACTCAGATAGCGTTTAGTGGAAAGCTGCAGCATCCGCTTGATCGATCCCTGGTTTCGTAAACCAGAGCCATAGGCGGCGGTCTTCCCTAGCTGCTCATCCAGCGTGCTGAACAGCGCCGCACGTTTGGCGTAAAACGCTTCCCGTGCCCTGAACGTACCACCACTCATGTGCTCGCGATGCAATTGCTCAATCTGCTCCAGCGTCTTCTTGATGGAACCCAAATGCCTGGCCCAGCCATCGCTTGCGGCCCCAGCCCCCATCGACGCATGGGTCAACAGACTTTGCAGCATTTCGAAGTTATCCAGCATGAACCCATCAACACCGCCGCCGTTAAAAACGATGTCACGGTGAATACCTGCCGCCTTACCCATGAGAAAGGCTTCATGGCTGGTACAGGAAGGCGTGGAGGGATCACCGACAATCACCAGTTCGCCAGCAAAGACGACCGTGTTGACGATATGCGCATTGAGCACATCGAACTTGGCCTGCTGATTGGCGTTCATCGGCGTGCTGGTCTTCAGGGTCGCGTAGTTCTGCGCCTTGGGATTTATAAAGCTGCGTGCCTCGGACATGGTCGTTCCTCACGCAAACTTCTTGTTGGCAATCCGGTCCCAGCCACCGGTGACACTGCCGCCAGCACCACCATCGGTGCGCTGCTGCCGGGTGTACGTGGTCTTGATGCGGCCGTAGTTGAGCTGGATGATTTCAGTCGGCACGCCGGCATGCACGCTATGTAGATAGTCGGCAATGATCACTTCTTCGAGCACCACTTCGTAGTACTTCAGCTTGTCGCCACCGGCGCGGCAGACGACCAGCCTGACTTCTTTCAGGTGCTGCCCGGCGCAACTGGCTTCAAGCAATTTGCAGCTGGCATTGTCCAGGTATTTGGTGAAGGTCAGGTTGCTCAAAGTGGTACGCCCGGCGGTGGCGCCCCCTGCGGAACTCGCGGTAGCAGAGGTGCTTTGGCTGGTGCCGAACGTGTAGCCGAGGATCTCGATCCAGTGCTTGTATTTCTCGTCTTGCGATTCGCCAGCGATTTCCGCGATTTGAATGAAAGCGTCGAAAGCCATGTTTACTGTTCCTTGTAAACGAATGAGCGGAACAGGCTAGGCGCGAGGAAAGATAACCGCAACGGTTCTATGGAGATCGATACTTAATTCAGAATTTTCGTACAAGTTTTCCGACAAATTCGGATGTATGAAAGTTTTTCAGAGCAAGGGCAATGGCCCACAGCATATGTATGGGTGGCCTGTGCTGGCCTCTTCGCGGGTAAACCCGCTCCCACAGGGACTGCACAGTCTTCACGGCCTGTGAAAATCCTGTGGGAGCGGGTTTACCCGCGAAGAGGCCGGCACAGGAAAATCACCGCTGCATGCCCCACCGCCGAACGGTCAACCGCTCGAGGGTATTGAACACCAACCCCTCGACCAGCAGACCGATCAGGATCACCACCGCCAGCCCGGCAAATACCTTGTCGGTATACAGCTCATTGCGGTTCTGGAAGATGTACCAGCCCAGCCCGCCCTTGCCGCTGCTGGCGCCGAACACCAGCTCGGCGGCGATCAAGGTACGCCAGGCGAACGCCCAGCCGATCTTCAGCCCCGAGAGAATCGACGGCAACGCCGCCGGCACCAGGATATGCAGGACCAGGCGCAGCCCCTTCAGGCCGTAATTGCGCCCGGCCATGCGCAAGGTTTCCGAAACCCCAAGAAAGCCCGCATAGGTATTGAGCGCCAACGCCCACAGCACCGAATGCACCAGCACGAAGATCAGGCTGTTGTCACCCAGCCCAAACCACAGCAACGCCAGCGGCAGCAGGGCAATTGCCGGCAGCGGGTTGAACATTGAGGTCAGCGTGCCCAGCAGATCACGACCGAGCTGAGTCGACACCGCCAGGCTGGTAAGGCCAAAGGCCAGAACGATCCCCAGCAGGTAGCCTTTGAGCAGAATGACCAGCGACACGCCAACCTTGGCCGGCAGTTCGCCGCTGAGCAGGCCGTCCCACAGCGCGGCGGCAGTCTGCAGGAAGGTCGGCAACAGCAGGTCGTTGCCCTGGTAGCGGGCGATCGCTTCCCACAAGGCCGCGATCACCACCAGGATCACGGCCTTGCGCAGCCAGCCGTGCTGCCACAGGCGCTGGGCCAACGGTAGATTGCGTTCCACGGGCACACTGAGCAAAGGCTCCAGCTGCACCTCGTATTCCTGGCGTACAGGTGTAGGGGTCATGGCTGAAGCTCCTGTCAGTAGGCGATGCGGATGTCGTTGAAACCCAGGTCACCAGCCGGTTCCGGGGCTTCGGCCTCGTCGAACAGCAAGCGATGGATGCGCCGTGCACTGGCCTGGAAGTCTGCAGCGCCGAGGCTGCCGAGGTCGTACTGGTGGCTGTGCACTTCTGCGCGCACCCGGCCCGGGTGGGGCGACAGCAGCAGGATGCGGTTGCCGACCACCAGCGCTTCCTCGATGGAATGAGTGACGAACAGCAAGGTGAAGCGCACTTCTTCCCACAGCAGCAGCAGTTCTTCCTGCATCTTGCGCCGGGTCAATGCATCGAGTGCAGCGAACGGCTCGTCCATCAGCAGGATCTTCGGCTGGGTCGCCAGCGCCCGGGCGATCGCCACACGTGCCTTCATCCCGCCCGACAGCATGTGCGGGTAAACATCGGCAAAGGCGGCCAGGCCGACCTTGTCCAGATAATGCAGGGCCCGCTCCTCGGCCTCGGCGCGCTTTAGCTGGCCAGACACCAACAGCGGGAACATGACGTTCTCTTTTACCGTCTTCCACGGCGGCAGTTGGTCGAACTCCTGGAACACCACGATGCGGTCAGGGCCGGGGCCCTTGACCGGCTGGCCCTGCAGCAGGATCTGCCCTTCCCGGGGGCTGATAAAACCGGCCACGGCCTTGAGCAAGGTGGACTTGCCGCAGCCCGAGGGGCCAAGCAGGACGAAACGGTCGGCACGGTCGACTTCGAAGCTGACCTGGTGGGTGGCCCGCACCACGCGCTGCGCGGTGCGGTATTCGAGGCTCAGGTTGTCCACCTGAAGCAACGGCGGTGTAGCGACACGGCTCAGGTTGCTGGCCGTGTGGCCTGGCAATGGGGCGGTCATGATCGGTCAGCTCCCTTGCAGCGGGCGTTCATCCTGGAAGAAGTAGTCCTTCCACGACTCCGGCTTGTGCTTGATGGCGCCTACCCGATACAGGAACTCGGCCAGCTTGTAGGTGTTTTTCGGCGTGACGGTGAACTCGTACTGCGGGTTGTCGATCAGCTTGATCAGCGCGTCGCGGTCGATCTTGGCCTTGGTCACGCGGATGTAGGTATCAGCCGCAGCAGCCTTGTCCTTCTGGGCGAAATCCGCCGCCTCGGCCAGGGCGTCGACGAAGGCCTTGTAGGTCTTGGGGTTGTCCTTGCGGAATTTCTCGGTGGCGAACAGCAGGGTCGGCGAGTTGGGTCCGAGCAGGTCATAGCTGTTGAGCACCACGTGCACGTCCTTGTTGGCCAGCGCCTGATCCTGGAACGGCGGGTTGGAGAAGTGCCCGTTCAGTTCGGTGCCGCCGGCCAGCAACGCGGCGGTGGCATCCGGGTGCGGCACGGCCAGGGTGTACTTGTCGAGGCGGTTGTATTCCTTGTCGCCCCACTGCTGGGCGGCGGCGTACTGCAGGAAGCGCGACTGCACCGAAACACCCACCGCAGGCACGGCAATGCGGTCCTTGTCGGAAATGTCGGCGATGGTCTTCACGTTAGGGTTGCTGCTGACCAGGTAGTACGGGAAGTTGCCCAACGAGGCCACGGCCTTGACGTTCTGCCGATCTTTGGTGCGGTCCCACACGGTCAGCAGCGGGCCGACACCGGCACCGGCGATATCCACCGAGCCGGACAGCAGCGCGTCGTTGATCGCCGAGCCGCCGGACAGCTGGGCCCAGTCGACTTCGATGTCGATGCCCTGCTCCTTGCCATGCTTCTCGATCAGGTGCTGGTCACGCACCACGTTGAGCAGCAGGTAGACGATGCCGAACTGTTCGGCGATGCGGATCTTGCCTTCGGCTTGCGCCACGGCGGGGGCCGTCAGGCTCCCGACAACCAGGCTAGCGCCCAGGCCGATGCTTGCCGCCAGGCGGCTGATGGATTTACGCATGATGAATTCCTCAGACGTCAGAACGGGGCATCGCCCTGGATGGTGGTGCGCAACAGCTTGCGCCGCAGGTGCGCGGGGCAACCGGTGGCCAGGTGGATCAGCGAACGGTTGTCCCAGAACACCAAGTCGTGGGGCTGCCACTGATGGCGATAGATGTTCTGCTCGAGCACGCTCAGCGCGTAGAGCTGCTGCAGCACATCGCGGCTTTCATCGTCCGGCAGGCCAACGATGCGGGTGGTGAAGCCTTCGCTGACAAACAGTGCCTTACGGCCATTTTCCGGGTGGGTACGCACTACTGGGTGGATGACTTCCTTGACCTGCGCCAGTTGCTCGGCCGTCAGGGTCGGGCGCCAGTTACCTTCGAACTTGGTTTCGGCGTAACGGGCAGTGTAGGAGTGAGCGGCACTGCGGCCCTCGACCACCTTGCGCAGGGCATCGGGCACGGCGTCCCAGGCTTTGTGCATGTCGGCGAACAGGGTGTCGCCCCCTTCGCTGGGCAGCTCCTGGGCGTGCAGCATGGAGCCGAGGCTTGGCAGCTCCTTGTACGACAGGTCCGAATGCCAGAACTTGCCGGCATCGCCCAGGCCGATGTTCTGGCCATGTTCGATGATGTTGGAGACGATCAGGATTTCCGGGTGGCCGGCGAGCAGGAACTGCTTGAGCACATGGATCTGCAACTCGCCGAAGCGGCGGCTGAAGGTGATCTGCTGTTCCGGGCTGATGCGCTGGTCACGGAACACCAGCACATGGTGGTCGAGGTGGGCGCGATGAATACGGGTGAAATCCTCGGCGGTGACTGGCTTGGCCAGGTCCAGGCCGATGATCTCGGCGCCGACAGCACCGGAGAACGGGCGGATTTCGAAGGTTTGCGGCTGGGCGCTGTCGATGGACGACAAGGCGTTCGAGGCGGCTGGCATGTTTCACTCCCACGCAGTGCGCGACTTCAATGGCGCGCAACGATCAGAAACGCACGGGGATTACCCGTGTGGGTTCAAGTCGTGCGGCACATCGATTGGTCGACGGGTACGCAGTGGCAGTGACTATAAGTGCATAAGAAAAATAATTTAAATATCTTTAACGCATAACCATATGAGCGACAGCCGCTCAGATCAGGCCATGGTCCGCGTCATCCTGGATAAGGTTGCTCAAGCCCCCCAGCGCCTTGCGCGCGGTCGAACGATTGAGCAGCTTGGCCTGGGCGCCGGCCGGCAGGTCGGTGATGCTGAGCACGCCCTTGGTGGTAAGCACATCGATCAGGTCTTCCAGCACGCGAATCATGTCCAGGTCGCTCTGCTTGAGCTGGCGCAGGCTGTTTTCCACCACATCGTCAGCGAACCAGTGCTGGACCTCGGCATGGTCAGCGGTGAGGACTTCCGTGTGCCCGGGGAAGGGGCTGGGCTCGACACGCTGCAGGCGGCCTTCAGGGTCACGTTGTACGTAGATCAGGGCGTTGTCCAGCGTCACGAGGGTACCTTCTGGGTGATTGCGCGATGAAATGGCAGGCGAGTATGCGCCTGCCCGCCAGTCGCAGGGAAGCGCCAACCCGTGGAATCGAAGGGCTTCGACAGCGGCAGTCACCTGCCGCTGTCGGGGGCCAGCATCAGCTGTTGTGGTTGTCGATCTTGATCAGCGGATCAGCACCGCCGACCAGCGAGTTGATCGTGGCGCTCGACCAGTTGACCCCCTGCAGGGTGATAGTGGTGTCGACATGGTTGGCACCATCGGTCGCGTTCAGCTCACCTTTGCTGCTCACCTGCAGAACAGTATCGCCATTGACGGTGGAGACCTTCAGGTAATCGGTGATGTTGCTGCCCTTCTCGCCCTGCAGCAGGTCGCTGAGGTCAAGGCGGTCACCTTCGGACGCCTTGAAGTCGGTGACGATATCGTTGCCGGTATGCCCCGCCTTCCAGACAAACAGATCAGCGCCGCTGCCACCGGTAAGGGTGTCATTGCCCTTGCCGCCGGTCAGGGTATCGTTGCCGGCACCGCCGAAGATGATGTCGTTGCCGTCCGTGCCAAGCAGGGTGTCGTTGCCGCTGGTCCAGGCGGGGGTGACGCCCGAGCCTGGGGCGGTAATCGTCACGTACAGGTGCGCGGTGTCGGTGTCGCCATCTGGTTGGGTCAGCTTGTACTCGAATGCATCCACATGGCCGGCGTTTTCCTTGCTGCCAGTTGCCTGGTAGCTGTAGGAACCGTCTTTATTGATGGTCAGCTCACCGTACTGGCCGGTGACCTTCATGCCGGCGGTGACATCCACCCAGCTGCCGTTGACCTTGACCGACAGGGTCGAGGTTTCGCCGTTGCCGCCCCAAGTATCATTGGTGGCTACCGAGCCGGTGACCGCCGCTGCGCTCCAGACGGTGGTGGTCGACGCCGGCACGTTGGCTTTGAAATCGTCGAATGTGACCGACGCATTGCTGTTGTCGCTGTTGCTCCATGTGTCGTCATGGACGTTCAGGAGGATACGATACTGGCTGTTGGCATCCAACGCGCCAGTTGTGATCGTCGAGTTGCCCGAGCTGATCGAGCCCACCTGCACACTGGTCCATGTCGAGCCATTGTCGCTGCTCTTGTACAGCGTCCAGGTTGCGGTGTCAGTACCCGAGTCGTACCAGGTCGACAGCGATGTCAGCGAGGCACTGGCAGTGAACGAAATCGTCTCGCCCGCCACGGAACCGGTGGTGTAGACCGGGGTAACCGCTTGGGCGTCACCCGTACTGCTGTTGTTGTTATCGGTCAACTTCAGGGCGTTACTGCTGCGGGTGGCATCGAGCGTGGTGTTTACGACCGAACTCGACATCCAGCTGCCGGTGTTCAAGCTCAGCTTGGTCGCAAGCTGGGAGTCTTGGTCAGACACATTGTTGGTGAACTTCCAGGCATTGCTCTCGTTGCTCGAGAACGTCGCCAGCGTCGTAGTAGAGGCCGCCGTCGTCACCTTCGTCGAAGTCAGGGTGGCTGTTGCATCATCATTGGCCGCGATGGCATCGCTGCGGTCCTTGACGGTCAAGGTCAAGGTCGACGAAGCGGTAGAGCCGTTGGCATCACGGATGGTGAACTTCAGCTCAGCCGACAGATCGTTGGCAACATCCTGGTTGTCTTTACCGGAGAACGTGTAGCTGCCGTCACCTTTGATGATCACCTTGCCCACGGTGCCCAGGTCGATGGTTTTGCTGTCGGTGGCATTGGTGAATGTGTAAGTCACGCCACCGTATTGCACCGAAGACAGTTTCCAGCCGTTGGCCGCCCAGCCGGCGGTGCCACCCGTAGCATTGGCGGTCACATCCCCAGAGACGGCACTGCCGCCGACGCTGCCGACCAGCGCCTGAGTCAACGCACTCAGCGAGGTATCCACGACCAGCACGTGATCGTCGGCCGCCCCGCTGGTGATCGAGTCTTTGGTTTCACCCGGTTTCCAGCCGATTGGCTCCAGGTAGTTCTTGTCCTGGTTGCTCAGCCCGCCGAAGCCTACAGCGTAGGAATCGTCGAAGCCTTTGTTGTTCAGGAAGTTGATCCAGGTGGTTTCGTTGGCCGTGGCGTCGTTAGGCGCACCGTCGGACATGAAGATGCTGACCAGCTTGCTGCCACCTGCCGGCGGATTGGTGTAGTTGCTGGTAACCGCGTTCAGCGCCGAGGCGTAGTTGGTGGTACCGCCAGCATTCAGGTTGTCGATGGCCTTGAGCGCATCGTCCAGGTTGGTGTACCAGCCACCGTCCTTGCCGGAACCGTGGAAGGTGGCGCTGCTGGCGAACGATACGATGAACACCGAATGCACGGTGCCCGACTGGAACAGGTTCTTGACCGCGTCCTTGAGCATTTCCAGGCGGGTGTTGTACGGCCCTGCGCCATCCGGGTCACCACCACCGGTGCTGCGTGGCCCCATGCTGCCCGAACGGTCGAGCACCAGGACCACGTCGGCGCCGCCAGCGGTACCACTTTCGACGATGGAAGCCGTGGAGTTGGCGATTACCTGCGGCCCTTTGTCGTTGTCGAAGATCGTCCCGGTGGCCGTGTTCTGGCTGCCAACAGCCAGGTTCTCGTAGAAGTTGTTGTTGTCGACCACCTGCTTGATGGTGGCCGTCAGGGTTTCATCGCTCTCGATCTTGGTGTCGTCATAGGTCTTCACGTCGAACGAGTAGCTGCTGTTGCCACCGGTAATGGTCACGCTCTTCGGCAGCGTGCCAACAACGTCAGAGGCATCCGCGGTACCGCTCCACTCCAGGTTCACCGTCACCGATTTGCCGGTTGGAACGGTGATGGCCTTGCCCGAGGCATCGACCAGATCGACCTTGTAGGTGAAGGTGCCGCCTTCGGTGACCGACCCGTTGACGATGCTGATCTTGGCGTAAACGGTGTCGATCGTGTCGGCGATGTTCGCAGTTGCGGTGGCACCGGTGTAATTGACGTTCTCGTAGTTGCCACCCGTGACGTTGGTCACGGTCGCGGTGAGGGTGCTCGGGTCCTTGAACACGTCTTCAGAGTTCGGGTTGACGACAGACAGCGCGCCTTTGCCCGCAGCATCCACGGTGACCTGGTACAGCGTACCGGCAACGTTCACGGTGAGGATGGTCGCACCGCTACCTTGCGGCGGATTGCTCAGCTGGAAGTGGAAGGTGACCGTGCTGTCGGCCTCGGTGGCAGGGTCTGCGGTCACTTTGATGGTGGTGTCGTCAATGGTATCGACGACGATGGCAGAGGCTTTCGCACCGGCTACGTCACCTTTCTCGAAGTTGCCGCCGTTGATGGATGTGACGGTGGCCGTCACAGTACTGACGTCCTTGTAGGCATCTTCGGTGTTGGTGTTCACCACATTCAGCGAGCCGTAACCACTGGCGTTCAGGTTGACCGTGTAAGCCTTGCCATCGACATCGACGGTCAGGCTGGCCGGGTAACCACTCTGCGGCTGGTGGCTGAGCTGGAACTCAAAGTTGACGTATGCGTCACCTTCTTTAGCGTTGTGTGCAGTGACCGCGACTGTC
>NZ_BCAZ01000081.1:0-12484 GCF_001320205.1 Pseudomonas sp. NBRC 111123 | reverse complement strand
AAGTAGGAACTATAGAGATTCGCGGGTACGTCCTGGTGACGGACCGGCACACAGAATTTCTTGACGACCATAGAGCATTGGAACCACCTGATCCCATCCCGAACTCAGCAGTGAAACGATGCATCGCCGATGGTAGTGTGGGGTTTCCCCATGTGAGAGTAGGTCATCGTCAAGATTCAAACAAAAAGCCCCTGTCTGCACTGCAGACAGGGGCTTTTTCTTTTCCGACTACAACGCACTGCCGCAGGCTTCGACGGCCGTTAGCAGGCGAGTTGTGTGTCCAGGTAGTTCCGGATCACCCACGCACCATTGTTCAGGTGCTGCTCTAGCACTCTGACTGCCTCGTCGACCAATTTGTCAGCGGCAGCGTCCACCAGGGCGTTATGGTCGTCCTGGGTCAACTTTCCCAGTCCCATGGACGACAAGTGGAAACGCAGGAAGCGCTCTTCCTCGTTCAGCTCATTCTCGATCAGGCGCAGCAGTTTCTTATTGAATGCCTTGCCATACAGCGCCATATGGAACAGTCGATTGAGACGGCCGATTTCCGCATGACTGGTTTCGTTCTCCAACTGCTGGATGTAGCCACGGGCGCTGGCAATGTCGCTGGCATCAAGCAACGGGATCGACTGGCGCAGTGCTTCACTCTCGAGGAGCACACGCAACGCATAGGTGTCGACCGCGTCCTCGCCAATCAACGGTGCGACCACTGCGCCTTTGTGGATTTCTACCTTTAAAAGCGACTGCGCCTCCAGCTGACGCAGTGCTTCGCGCACAGGCATGCGGCTGACGCCATACAAATCGGCGATCTCCTGTTGACGCACGGCAGTGCCGGGTGGCAGACGGCCATCGAGAATGGCGCTGCGCAGGCGTTCTTCGATGACGCCACGGGCTAAGTGTGATGGCAGCTGCTCGCTGGCCAGCACGTTACTGAGTTTGATTTTCTCGGCCAAGCGAAGTGTGCCTCGACGACAAAAGTTGGATCCAATGACACTAATTAGAGGCGAGGGGGCTTGTCAAACTTGCGCCCGCGACAAAGCGGGTGGCCCAAGCTCACAAATATGGTGGATGAGTTTCACCGGCAAAGGAAGCGACACACGCTAAGCGCTAACAATAAAGTTATAGCCAGCCGACCATCGGCTAGATGATTGCGCGGTGCCATTGTCTTTTATGTGGCCAACCCGCACCATCGCTGCTTTCGGACGATCTGAACAGGGCTTCGCAGTGGCGATTACCCGGCTGCTCAAAACCGCCGTGCGACGTGTTGGCCTTGCCCTGCTGCTGGGAAGCTTGCTGCTGGGCGTGCTGCACGCGGATTGGGACTTTGCCGAGATCAGTCGCAAGTCCCAGGCCCTATATGGGCCGCTTGGAGCAGGCAAGGGCCGTATCGATGCCTGGCAGAACCTGATGGCCACCCAGAGCCAGGGTAGCGAGCTGCAGCGCCTGCAGGTGGTCAACAAGTTCTTCAACCAGCAATTGCGCTATGTCGAAGACATCGATCTGTGGCACGAGGTCGACTATTGGGCCACACCGATCCAGGCGCTCATCAAGGGGGCAGGCGACTGCGAAGATTACGCCATCGCCAAATACTTCAGCCTGCGCCGCATGGGTATCCCCAGCGAAAAGCTGCGCATCACCTACGTCAAGGCCTTGCGCCAGAACCGCGCGCACATGGTCCTGACCTATTATTCAACCCCACAGGCGCAGCCACTGGTGCTCGACAGCCTGATGGATGCGATCAAGCCAGCCAGCCAGCGGCCCGACCTGCTGCCGGTGTATGCCTTCAACGGTGAAGGCCTGTGGCTGACGGGCGCCGCGGGCAACAAGAAAGTTGGCGATACCAAGCGCCTGTCCCGCTGGCAGGACTTGTTGAAGAAAATGCAGGCCGAAGGGTTCCCGGCCGAACCGATTTACTGAAGGAGCACAGATGTCACTGTTCAAACAATTGCTGTTGGCCATTTGCCTGTTCCTGGTGGTCGCGTTCAGCGGCAGCTTCATGGTCAGCCTGGAAAGCTCGCGCAGCCAGTACGTCAACCAATTGCGCTCGCACGCCCAGGATGCGGCCACAGCGCTGGCATTGTCGCTTACGCCGAATATCGATGACCCGGCGATGGTCGAGCTGATGGTCAGTTCGATCTTCGACAGTGGCTATTACGCCAGCATCAAGGTCGTGGACCTTGATTCAAATGCCGTGCTGGTGGAGCGACATGCCGAGCCAGATCCAGGTAACGTGCCGGCCTGGTTCATCCACCTGATTGGCCTGGAGGCTGCCGGCGGCGATGCCATCGTCAGCCGTGGCTGGCAACAGGCTGCGCGGGTAGAAGTGATCAGCCACCCGATGTTCGCTATCGCCAAGCTCTGGCAGAGCGCATTGGGCAGCCTTGGCTGGCTGTTGTTGTGTGGCGCGGCCAGTGCAGTGCTCGGCGCCATGCTGCTGCGCCGCCAGCTGCGCCCGCTGGATTATATGGTCGAACAGTCCCACGCCATTGCCCGCCGTGAATTCCTCAGCCTGCCAGAGCTGCCGCGTACGCCGGAACTGCGCCGCGTGGTGCAGGCGATGAACCAGATGGTCGAGAAGCTCAAGGCTTTGTTCACCGAGCAGGCCGAACGCAGTGAGCGGTTGCGCGCGGAGTCTTATCAGGACAGCCTCACCGGGTTATCCAACCGGCGATACTTCGAAATGCAGCTGACAGCCCGAGTCAGCAACCTGGAAGAGGCCCGCGCCGGTTACCTGCTGCTGCTGCGTGTACAGGGGCTGGCAGGGCTCAATGCGCGCCTTGGTGGCCAGCGCACCGACCAACTGCTGCAAGCGGTGGGTGAGCAGCTGCGACGTACCTGCGCCACCTTCCCAGAGACCAACGACCTGATCTCGCGTAGCCGTGGTGGTGAATTTGCCGTCCTGGCACCCGGTATGGTTCACGAGGACGCTGTACGGCTTGCCCAGGCACTTGAGGCGGCACTGCAGAGCCTGCACGAAACCGGTGCCAGCGATATCTCTCCGGTCGCCTGCATTGGCCTGGCACCCTTCAGCCCGGGGGATGCGCCGCAGGCACTGCTCAAACTGGCCGATGAGGCACTGGCGCGCGCCGAAAATCAGCCAACACCTGGCTGGGTCTGCCTGGAGCAGGGCGCAGCTGCCGTTGCTGGCGACAGCCAGCACGAGTGGCATACGCGCCTGGACGAGGCGTTCGTCAAAGGCCGATTTGAGCTGTTCTTCCAGCCGGTGGTACAGGCTCAGGCCACTCAACGGGTGCTCCACTACAAAGTGATCTCGCGGCTGCTTGACGAGCAGGGCGAGGCCTTGCCCGCTGGCCGCTTCCTGCCCTGGATGGAGCGCTTTGGCTGGATGTCGCGGCTGGACTTGCTGGTACTGGAAAAAGTGCTCGCGCACCTGCACAGCCACGACCAGCAACTGGCCGTCAACCTTTCCGCCGCGACCCTTGCCGACCCCAGGGCACTGCAGCGAGTCTATGAACTGCTGGGCCAGAACTCGGCGCTGGGCGAACGGCTGATCATCGAAATCGGCGAAGAACAACTGCCGGAGCAGGCTGCACTGGAACAATTGACCCGGCGTCTGCATGGGCTCGGTTTTGCTCTGGCGCTGCAACGGTTTGGCGGCCGCTTCAGCATGATTGGCAACCTGGCGCATCTGGGCCTGGCGTATCTGAAGATCGATGGCAGTTACATCCGCAACATCGACCAAGAGCAACACAAGCGGCTGTTCATCGAAGCCATCCAGCGTGCAGCGCACAGTATCGACCTGCCATTGATCGCCGAACGGGTCGAGACCGAAGGCGAACGGCAGGTACTGCAGGTTATGGGTATCGAAGGGATCCAGGGCCGGCTGTCTGGAGAGCCGGCGCCCTGGCGCTGACCTCAGATCAAGCCGCCTTCTTCCTCTTCCTCGATCAGGTTATTCAGGCTGCCCAGCGCCTTGCGCGCGCTGGAGCGGCTGAGCAGCTTGGCCTGTGCACCCGGCGGCAGGTCAGTGATGCTGAATACGCCCTTGGCTGTCAGCACCTCGATAAGGTCTTCGAGCACGCGGATCATGTCGAGGTCGCTTTGCTTGAGTTGCTTGAGGCTGTTTTCGACGACATCGTCGGCGAACCACTCCTGGATTTCCGCATGGTCAGCGGGCAGGATTTCCGTGTACTCGGCATAGGGCGCGGCTTCCACCCGAGCCAACTGCCCCTCGCCGTCGCGTTGCACATAGAACATGGCGTCCATCCTCGTCACGTTGAACCTTCAGGGTCGGTTCTGGCGCAGCATAGGCAACTTTGCCCAGATGCGCCTGCCCGTCACCAGTTGCTGTTGTCGATCTTGATGGTTGGGTCGGCGCCGATACCATCTCCGGTGAAGGCAAGAAAACCACGTATTACCCGAATCAGATGCGGACCGAGAGCAGCCACCTGGGTTCGGATGCCAAGTCCCTGCAGCTTATCCTGGGATGGTGGCCACGGTAGACATCATGACCGGTGAAAAGACGATCATGAGTTATCTGCTCAAACCCATCATCAAGGCGCGCACCGAAGCCCTTCGCGAACGCAGACTTCACAGGGCATATTCAGGTTCAGTGGGAGCGGGCGCCGCAGTGGAGGGCACCGGCTGTGCCGGTGTTCGCGGGTAAGCCCGCTCCCACAGGGATTTCGCCCGCTTCAATATTACCGCTCGCGTAGCGCTTCGCTGCGGGCTTTCATGATCGGCTTGAGCAGGTAGCTCATGATGGTTTTCTCGCCGGTCATGATATCCACCGTGGCCACCATCCCGGGGATGATCAGCAATGGCTTTGCATCACTCCCCAGGTGGCTGCGGTCGGTACGCAGGCGGATGAGGTAGTAGGTGGTCTTCTTGTCTTCATCGGTGATGGTATCCGCGCCGATCTGCTCCAGTTTGGCCTTCAGCCCGCCATAGATGGTGTAGTCGTAGGCACTGAACTTGACCGTGGCTTCCTGGCCGGGGTGCAGGAAGGCGATGTCCTTGGGCAGGATTTTCGCCTCGATCACCAGCGTGTCGTCCAGCGGCACGATCTCGACGATATCGCTACCAGGCTGGATCACGCCGCCGATGGTATTGACCAACAGCTGCTTGATGATGCCGCGCACTGGCGACGTCACCAGCGTACGGTTGACCCGGTCATCCAGCGCCTTGCCGGTGGCAGTGGCCTTGTTCAGTTCGGTGCGGGCTTCGTTGAGCTGAGTCAGGGCGTCGCTGCGGAACTTGCCACGGGTCTCTTCGATCTTGCTCTGCACTTCACGGATCGCAGCTTCGGCGCGAGGAATAGCCAGCGCTGTGGCGTCCATCTGGCCGCGGTTCTCCACCTCAGAACGGCGCAGGCGCAGGATTTCTACCTGGGAGACCGCACCTTGCGCAACCAGCGGCTCGGACATGGCGATTTCCTGGCGCAGCAGCTGCAGGCTGTTGGCGTACTGGGCGCGCTTGGAATTGAATTCGCGCAGTTCCTGCTGACGCTGTACCAGCTGCTGTTCAAGGCCGGCGATTTCGTCGTGCAACTGCTGTTTGCGGCTCTGGTAGAGCGATTCCTCACTGGCCGTCTGGTTCGGCGCAGCCTTGCGCAGCTCAGGGTCGATGTTCAGTGGGCGGTCTTCCACTTCGGCACTCAGGCGCTCGACCCGCAAGGCCATGGCCTGGCGGTCTGCCTCGGTTTCGCCGACGTTGGAGGCGAAGCGCGTTTCGTCCAGGCGCAGCAGCGGCTGGCCGACCTCGACGATCTCCCCCTCCTTGGCATAGATTTCGGCGATGATGCCGCCCTCGAGGTTTTGAATCTTCTGCAGCTTGGAGGACGGAATAGCCTTGCCCTCGCCGCGGGTGACCTCATCGACCTTGGCGAAGCTGGCCCAGATGATCAGGAACATGAAGAATGCGATCACCCCCCAAATGGTCAGCCGCACCACCCGCGGGGCATCCTCGATCAGCGACTTGCCGACTTCGGGCAAGGGCTGCCCGGCAAACGATTCGGAGCCTTTGAAGTACCGGCGCAGGTTGTCTTTGACCTGTGCGAAATCCAGCTTATGCGACACTGATCTGCCCCTTCTTCAACGCATCCATGACGGCGGCCTTTGGCCCATCCGCTACGATCTGTCCGCGATCAATGACGATCAGGCGGTCTACCAGCGACAGCAGTGAGGCGCGGTGGGTGACCAGCAATACCGTCTTGCCCTCCATGACCGGCTGCAGGCGTTGCTTGAGACGTTCTTCCCCGGTGTTGTCCATGGCGCTGGTGGGTTCGTCCAGCAGCAGGATCTGCGGGTTCAGCAGCAGCGCACGGCCCAGGGCCACGTTCTGCCGCTGGCCACCGGACAGGTTCTGCCCGCGTTCGCCAACCTGCAGTTCATAGCCATCCGGGTGCAGCCGGGCAAACTCGTGCACGCCAGACAGCTCGGCGGCTTGCAGGATCAGCTCATCCTCGATGTAGCGGGCACCACTAACCAGGTTGTCACGCAAGGTGCCGGCCAGCAGCTGGATGTCTTGCGGTACGTAGCCGATGTTGTGGCGCAGTTCGCTGACGTCGATCTGGCGAATGTCCACACCGTCGACCAGCAGCGAGCCCTTGTCTGCCTCGTAGAGGCCCACGATCAGTTTGGCCAGCGAGCTTTTGCCCGAGCCGCTGCGGCCAATGATGCCGATCTTCTCGCCCGGCTTGACCGCCAGGTTGATGCCTTTGAGGGCTTGGTTCTGCTGGTTGGGATAAGTGAACTCGACCCCGCGGAATTCGATCGCACCCTGCAGCACCTGGCGGCTCAATGGGCGCTCCTCGAAGTTGCGCTCCTGTGGCAGCTCCATCATCTGGTCGGTGGAGGCCATGGTCACCTTGGCGTGCTGGTAGCGGGCCAGCAGGCCATTGAGCTGGCCCAGCGGGCCGAGGGCACGGCCGCTGAGCATGTAGCAGGCTACCAGGCCGCCCATGGTCAGGCTGCCGTCGATGATCAGGTAAACGCCCACGCAGATCATCGCCACGCCGGCCAGTTGCTGAATCAGCATGGTGATGTTCATGGCCAGGCTCGACAGCATCTTGACCCGCAGTTCCAAGCGGCTGAGGGTGCCGAGGGTCTGCTCCCACATGTACTGGCGTTCGCTTTCGGCGTTGTTGACCTTCACCGCGTCCAGGCCTGCCAGGGTCTCGATCAGGCTCGACTGGCGCTCCGAGGCCAATGCCATGGTCCGCTCCATGGTCGCCATCAGAGGTTTCTGCAAGGCGTAGCCGATACTCAGCGCCAACGGGAAAGCCAGGATCGGGATCCATACCAGGTGCCCACCAATGATGGCGATCACGAGCAGAACCAGCAGCGTGAAGGGCAGGTCGATCAGGCTGGTCAGGGTCAGCGAGGCGAGAAAGTCGCGCAGTCCCTGGAACTCGTGGATGTTTTGCGCATAGCTACCGACCCGCGCCGGGCGGAACTTCATCGACATGCCGACGATGCGCTCGAACAGCGTGGCCGACACGATCAGGTCGGTCTTCTTGCCCGCCAGGTCCAGGCACAGGCTGCGCAGGCCCTTGAGAATCAGGTCGAACACGTACGCGCCAGTGATGCCCAGCGCGAGCACCCACAGGGTCGAGGTCGCCTGGTTCGGAACCACGCGGTCGTAAACGTTCATCACGAACAGCGGTGCGGCCAGGGCAATCAGGTTGATTACCAGGCTGGCCGCAATAGCATCGATATACAGCCACTTGCTGCGCAGCAAGGTGTCACGGAACCAGGAGCGGGTCCGCGGAATGAGGTTACCGTGGTTGACGTCGTACTTGTGCTGCGGCTGGGCGAAGAACACCTTGCCGCTGAAGTCACCCTCCAGTGCCTCCCGGCTGACCAGCACCTCGCCACCGTCGCTTTCGCTGAGCAACAGGCGGGCGGTGTTGTCGTTCTCCCAGCCCAGCAGGACGGCGGCGCGGCCTTCCTTGAGCAACAACACGGCCGGCATGGCGATATTCGGGATCTGCTCCAGCTTGCGCTGCAGCAGGCGGCCCTGCAGGCCTGCACGGGCGGCCGCGCGGGGCAACAGCTCCATGGTCAGGCGCTGGGCTTCCAGCGGCAGCCCGGTGGTGAGCATGGCCCGGCTAGCGGGCTTCTGGTGCAGGACACACAGGGTCAGCAGGCTATCCAGTAACGGATCGTCATGCTGACTGCGTGGATCGTGGTTGAGCTGGACTCGGCTGACTTCGGATTCCACGCGGTGCTCTCTTCAAACCTTGCGGGTGATCAGGGGGCGAGCGCCTCAGTTCATGCCTGGGAGGCTCACGTTGGGTTTCATGTCGTTCTGCACGACGGTTGCCATCGGGGCGACCACGCCCTGGCTCTTGAGCAACTGGCCCATGGTCGCCTTGATGCGGTATTGCGTATACACCTGAATGTTCTTCACTTCCACCAGTCGGCGCTGGGCGGTGAAGGTCTCGTTCTCACTGTCCAGCAGGTCGAGCAGGGTACGCTCACCCAGAGTGAACTGCTGCTGGTAGGCGCTGCGTACACGGATGCTGTGATCGACATACTGCTGGGCGATCGGCACCTGGGCGTTGGCGTTCTCCAGGGCGTTCCAGGCCAGGCCCAATTCTTCATTGAGCTGGCGCAGGGCGTTGTTGCGGATATCCAGGGCTTGGTTGGCCAGGTACGACTTCGACTCGAGGTCGGCCTTGTTGCTGCCGCCATTGTACAGGTTGAAGTTCATCCGCAGCATCGCCTGCCACTCATTGTTGTGGCCTTGCATGCCGTCGAGGTTGTTATCGGCGGTGCGGCCCAGCTCTGCATCGAAGCGTGGGTAGAAGGTCGACTTGGCGGTTTCATACTGCTTTTCCGCCGCGGCGATGTCGGACTCGGCCGAACGCAGGATGGGGCTGCTTTCAACCAGTTGGCGGCGAGCTTCATCGAGGTTGGCAGGTAGCAGGTCGATGAAGGGCGCGGGTGCGCTCAGTTCGTCCGGCAGCTGGCCCACCACGCTGAGGTAGTTGGTATTGGCGTCGGCCAGGTTGGTCTGCTCGGTGATCAGGTTGTTACGGGCCTGGGCCAGGCGTGCTTCGGCCTGATCGAGGTCGGCGTAGCGGCCTACACCACGGCTGGTGCGCAGTTTGATCTGATCGAGTACACGTTCGTGGTTGCTCAGGTTGTCCTGGGCCAGACGCACCATCTCGCGGCGGGTCAGCACGTCCAGGTAGACCTGTGCCACTTCCAGCGCGGTGCGCTCGGAGGTGCCGAGCAGCGAATAAGCACGGGAATTGACGGTGGCTTGTTGGCGGCCGACTTCGTTGGAGGTAGCGAAACCATCGAAAACCATCTGCCGCAGCTTGATGGCCGACTCACCGCGATTGAGGGTATCCCAGCGGTTGCCGGTGCTTGGGCTGTCGGTGCCTTCACGGCCATAACCGGCGGTCAGATCGACCTTCGGCAGGTATCCACCTTTGGCTGCGCGCAGCTGATAATCCGCGGCCGTGCGGGCATTCACGCCAGCCTGGATCTCGGGATGGACCTCGAGTGCTTTCTGCATGGCTTCAGGCAGGGTCTGGGCTTGGACGAAGCTGATGGAAAGGGCGAACGGAAGAGCAGCGAATACAGATGCACGCATGTTTTAAGTTGTTCCCGAGGAATGCTTGTCGCAAATCACGACCGAAGCCGATCCAGCCTGCAAAATGGCAACCTTGAATGACCGTAAGTGGACCGTTCCGAAGAGGTACCGCGAAAAGTACGAGGAAGGGTTACAAAGGTGAAACATATCAATGTGACATTACCCGACCAATTGTTTAGGATGGCGGGATGAAGGTCAATACTTTGGCATAAAGTTAATTCCCTTCCGTTATAGACAAATAACTGACGTAAATTTGGCGTCAATAAATACGCTTATGTACCCCTAATTTTCAAATTTTCACAGCGCGTAGCGGCGTTTGATGGCCGGCTAGGCAAGAAGCCCACTTGAGCGGCTATTCCGGAGAGTCCCCCCCATGAGCAGTGTTGTTGCCATCGTCAAAAGCATTGTTGGCCAAGTCATCGCAGTATCCCCAGAAGGCATTCGCCGCGTTCTGATCGAGGGCGATCGGCTCATGGCAGGGGAGCAGGTACTCACCGGGGCTGGCGGGGCGGTAACACTGGAACTGTCCGACGGGCGCACCCTGGACCTGGGGCGCGATACCCAATGGAGCGCGGACGCGCCGGACAGCACAACCGACTTGACCCAGGCAACTGCCCAGGCCGCGCCGTCGGTCGAAGAGCTGCAGCAGGCCATTGCCGCGGGCGCTGACCCGACCACCGACCTGGAAGCGACTGCTGCGGGCCCGGCTGCTGCAGGGGGCGGCTCGGTAGGGGGCGGCCACTCGTTCGTGATGCTTGCCGAAACTGCAGGTGTGGTTGATCCGACCATTGGCTTCCCGACCGGCCCGATCGGTTTCGATACCCAGCGCACCGAGCAGGAAGTCGGCGGGCTCGACACCAATGGCAACGCCACAGTAGCGGCGCCGATCACCACTGGCCTTACGCTCAGCGCCACGCCGAGCATTACCGAAGCGGGCGGTGTGATCGTCTACACCGCAACCTTGGGCCAGGCGCCGCTGACCGACCTGACCATCACCCTTTCCAACGGCCAGGTGATCGTCATCAGTGCCGGCCAGACCACGGGCACAGTGAGCGTCACCATCCCGCCGAACGATACGCCGTACATCGATGGCAGCGAGATCTCCACGACCATCACCGGCACCACTGGCGGTGGCATCACGGTCACTCCGAACCCTGCTCCGGCAGTCACCCAGATCGTCGACACCATCGATACCACCACCGTTGCCGTTACGGCGCAGCCGGCCAAGGAAGGTGATCCGAACATCACTTTCGAATTCCAGCTGAGCAACCCGCCGCAAGCCGGCAGCACTACCACACTGACCGTCAATGTTGGCGGTACCAGCTACAACATCACTGTCGACGCCTCCGGCAAGGGTACCCTGGTAGTTCCGAACACCAATGGTGACGATGTTTACGCTGATCCGTCGCAGGTGACGGCGACCGTGACTGCGGTGAATGGCGGCAACTACGAAGCTGTGGACCTGACGGGTGCGACGACGACCGCCACTGTCGAAGACACTATCGATACCACCACTGTGGCCGTTTCTGCCCTGCCGGCGAAGGAGGGCGACACCAATGTCACCTTCAACTTCCAGCTGAGCCATCCGCCGCAAGCTGGTAGCACTGTGACTCTGACGGTCAACGTGGGTGGCACCGACTACACCGTTAACGTGGATTCCACTGGTAAAGGTACCCTGCAGGTCCCGAACAGCAACGGTGACGATGTTTACACCGATCCATCGCAGATGACCGCGATTGTGACGGCGGTGAATGGCGGCAACTTCGAAGCCGTCGACCTGACTGGCGCGACCACGACCGCCACTGTCGAAGACACTATCGATACCACCACTGTGGCCGTTTCTGCACAGCCGGCAAAAGAGGGCGATGCCAACATCACCTTCAACTTCCAGCTGAGCAATCCGCCGCAGACTGCGACGACCCTGACGGTGAACGTCGGTGGCACGGTCTACACCGTGGAAGTGGATGCGGCCGGTAAAGGCACTCTTCAGGTCCCGAACACCAACGGCGAAGACGTCTACAACGACGCGTCGAGCGTGACGGCCACCGTTACCTCGGTGAATGGCGGCAACTACGAAGGCGTGGACCTGACTGGTGCGACAACAACCGCGACCGTCGAAGACACCCTCAACACCACCACCGTGGCTGTTTCTGCCGAGCCTGCAAAAGAGGGCGATGCCAACATCACCTTCAACTTCCAGCTGAGCAATCCGCCGCAGACTGCGACCACTCTGACTGTGAACGTCGGTGGCACGGTCTACACCGTGGAAGTGGATGCGGCCGGTAAAGGCACTCTCCAGGTTCCGAATACCAACGGCGAAGACGTTTACAAAGACGCGTCGAGCGTGACGGCTACCGTTACCTCGGTGAATGGTGGCAACTATGAAGGTGTGGACCTGACTGGCGCGACAACAACCGCGACCGTCGAAGACACCCTCAACAACACCACTGTGACGGTGAGCGCGCTGCCGGCTAAAGAGGGTGACGAAAACATCACCTTCAACTTCCAGCTGAGCAACCCGCCACAAACCGCCACCACTCTGACCGTCAATGTCGGTGGAACGGTCTACACCGTGGAAGTGGATGCGGCCGGTAAAGGCACCCTCCAGGTCCCGAACACCAACGGCGAAGACGTCTACAAAGACGCGTCGAGCGTGACGGCTACCGTTACTTCGGTGAATGGTGGCAACTACGAAGGTATCGATCTGACTGGCGCGACTACGACCGCCACTGTCGAAGACACCCTCAACAACACCACTGTGGCTGTTTCTGCCGAGCCGGCAAAAGAGGGCGATGCCAACATCACCTTCAACTTCCAGCTGAGCAATCCACCACAAACCGCGACGACCCTCACTGTAAACGTCGGTGGCACGGTTTATACCGTGGAAGTAGATGCAGCCGGTAAAGGCACCCTCCAGGTC
>NZ_BCAZ01000080.1:0-12602 GCF_001320205.1 Pseudomonas sp. NBRC 111123 | reverse complement strand
CCAGGGAGGGGCAAAGAAAGGCCCAAGTCTACTGCACTGGGGCTTGCCCCGTGACAACAGCCACCAATAAGCGCTTCCCCGTGGCTCAGCTTCAGGCATCATGCACCCGAGCCCCACTCGAAAGCCGACCCTTGCCAATGACCGACAGCACCAAATCCAACCGCGCCATCTATGACCTGGACATGCTCCGCGCCGTGGTCATGGTGGCCGACTGTGGCAGCTTTACCACCGCTGCCGCGCGCCTGCATTCCACCCAGTCCACGGTCAGCCAGAAGGTGCGCCGGCTGGAGGAAATGGTCGGCCATCAGCTGCTCGACCGCAGCAACCGCGAGGTGCACCCGACCGACGCCGGTGAAACCCTGTTGCGCTATGCGCGGCATCTGCTCACGGTGAGCAACCAGCTGAGCGAAGCGATGTCGGGTGGGGTTTCGGTCACGGTGCGTATCGGCCTGCCGGACGACTTTGTTGCGGGCAAGACGATGCAGGCGCTGGCAGCGTTCAACCGGCTCAACCCGACGGTCAAGCTGGAGATCACCGGTGGCCTGAGCCGTGACCTGATGAGCACCTACGACAGGGGCGAACTGGACCTGGTGCTGGTCAAGCAGCGGCGCCACAGCCGCGAGGCCAACGCTTGCCAGCCGGAGCGTATCGAGTGGATCGACAGCGCGCAGTACCCCAGCTTCGCCCAGGACCCGATCCCGCTGGTGACCTTTCCGCCGCGTGGTCTGTACCGCGATGACATGATCAGCGCGGTCGAGGCCATGGGCCGTAGTTGGCGCATTGGCTTCACCAGTTCGAGCCTGGCGGGTATCCAGGCGGCGGTGGCCAATGGCTTGGGCGTCAGCCTGTTGCCGTCGCGGGTGGTGACGCCTGGGCATCGGGTGCTCGGGGCAGAGGAGGGGTTCAAGCCGATTCGGGTGTTCGAGGCGGCGATCTTCCATCGGCCCACGGCGGACCCGATGGTCAAGGAATTGGCCGAGATCCTGATTGGCATCCTGCGCGCCGAAGCTGAGTAAGAGCCCGCGTTTGGTGTAGGAGCGGCCTTGTGTCGCGATAGGGCTGCTCAGCAACCCCTGTAATTCATGCATGTGCGCTGAAATCTTGGGGCTGCTGCGCAGCCCTTTCGCGACACAAGGCCGCTCCTACAAGCGCTCGCGTTAGCGAGCCGATTAGCGACGCAGCTCGGTGGCGAACTGCGCGGCCTTCAGTTGCAGCTGTGCAGGCCCGCCCCAGAACGCGCCATGGCGCACGATCACCCGTTCGTGGATGGCTGCGGCCACGGCCGCGGCAGCATTGGGCGCCTTGAACAGCACGAAGCTGGCTTCGTTACCCACCTGCAACCCGTAATCCTGCTTGCCCATTACCCCGGCACTGGCCACGGTCGCCATCTCCAGTGCTACCCGTAGTTCCTCGTCGGTATTGAAACCCGAGCGGTAGCTGACCAGCATCGCCCGTTGCAGCATGTCGCCGTTGCCATAGGGCCACCAGGCGTCCTGGATGTTGTCGTTGCCGGTGAACACCCGCACGCCACCGGCGCGCAGGCGCAGCACGGGCGGGAAGGCGTGTTCGCCGGGGGCATTGGTCATGATCGACACGCCGGCACAGGCCAGCATTTCAGCGCAGCGGTCGACCACCGCGTCGCTGACGTCGCCCAGGCCATAAGCATGGCTGACCGCCACCAGGCCTTGCATGCCCAGCGCCTGGGTGCGGGTGGCGATGCGTTCGAGCTGGGCGATGCAGATATCGCCTGGTTCGTGCAGGTGGATGTCGGCCTTCACGCCATGCCGGTCGGCAATGCCGAAAACGATATCAAGCTGGGCGTCGGCATCGCCGTCCAGGGTGGTCGGGTCGATGCCGCCGACGACCTGCACGCCTTCACGTACGGCAGCTTCCATCACCTCAGCGGTGCCGGGGCAGGTCACCACCCCGGCCTGCGGGAAGGCCACCAGCTCGATGTCGATCAGGTCTTTCCATTTTTCACGGGCCTCGAGCATGGCGTGCAGGTTGGTCAGGCCGGTGGTGGCGTCGACGTCCACGTGGCAGCGCATGGCCAAGGTGCCGAAGGAGGCGGCCTGGCGCATCAGCGCATCGGCGCGCTCGACAATCGGCGGGGCGCTGGCAAGCTCGCGCTTTTCCACGGCCAGCCGTTCGCGCAGGCTGGCGACCGGCTGGTGCGGGCGCCAGCGGTCGCCGACGAAACTCTTGTCCAGGTGGATGTGGCCGTCGACGAAGCCGGGCAGCGCCAGCAGGCCTTCGAGGTCGATGGTCTCGGCGGCGGCGATGCCCGCGCGTTGCGGGCCGATGTGGCTGATGCGGCCGTTGCGCACGGCGATGTTCAGGGGCTGGCCATCGGCATCGATGGCATTGATGAACTCACGGTCGTTCATGATGGGGGCCTTTTTTTCCGAGGCTTGGGTAGCGTCATACGGTAGGGAGGATCCAGCCCCCTCACAAATTAATTATCAGGATCGACCACAGTGCATTTCTTGATGCAGGCAACGGCCACTGGCCTGCATTAAAAAGTCCACTGAAGTCGATTCCGATAATTAACTTTCAAAGCCTTCGGTCTCGGCCCAGGATGGCCTTCGTGACCGGCCCGGCCGCCTGCTACGGCGCTTTCGGGGCGGGCCAACACCCACAATAAAAACAAATGCCGTGTCGGAGTCCTCCCATGATCAATGATTCCAAGCTGCTGCGTGCCGCCTTGATTTTCATTGCCTGTACCTCATTCATCGTCTGTGGTGTGCAACCCATTTTCATGGGTTTGGTCACCGAGCAGCTGAGCCTGTCACTCGACCAGCAGGGCTGGGTGGTGTCGGTCGAGATGATTGGCATGACCCTGGGCACCTTGCTGTGCCCGATCCTGATGAAGCGCCACGGTGGGCGCAGCCTGTGCCTGTGGTTTGGCGCGCTGTGCGTGGCCCTGAGCATTGCCACGGCCTTCGCCAGCAGCAACACGCTGATGCTGGTCGTACGCCTGGCGGCCGGCACCTGTGCGGGGCTGGTGTATGCCTATGCGGTCTCGACGCTGGGCCGTTTGCCCAACCAGGACCGTTCGTTCGGCCTGATGCTGCTCCTGCAGACGCCAGAGTACTCGCTGTTTTCCGCAGCGTTGCCGATGCTCGCAGCACAGAGCGGGACGGTGACCGCGTTGTGCGCGTTCGGCCTGTGGTACCTGCTGATCTGCGGCGCCAGCCTGGTGTTGCCGCGTCGCCCGACGGTGTCGCTGGCAAGCGGCGAGGGCTCTTCGGCCCAAGGTGGCTCGGCGCGCACGGGGCGCACGGCGCTGGTGGGCATGCTGTTCATGCAGATCGCCATCTATTGCGTGTGGGGCTTCATCGACCAGCTGGCGCGTGACCAGGGCATCGACGCTGTCGATATCGGCTGGGCGTTTGGCCTGTCGGCCATTGGTGGCTTGCCTGGGGCCGGGCTGCCGAGCCTGCTGGGGGCGCGGGTCAACCGCCAGCTGATGATCGCGCTGGGGCTGATTGCCGTGTTCATCTCCATTGCCATGCTCACTGGCCACGCCCGCACGCCGATGCAGTTGTTTGTGGCGTTGCTGCTGATCAACTTTGGCTGGGTGCTGTCGTTGTCGTACTACATGGCGCTCATCACCACCAACGACCCGACCGGCAAGCTCACGCCGCTGGTCAGCATTACCCTGATGGGGGCGGCGGCGGTGACCCCGGCGCTGATCGCCCTGCTGGTGGAGGGCTCCAACCAGCAACTGATCTTCCTGTTGGGCACCGGGGCGCTGGTGATTGCCTTTGCCGTGACCTGCCTGGGGGCGGGCAGCAGGGAACTGCGCCGCAAGGCTGCGATCTGAACTGCAGTCTGAACCAGCCCGTGCGGGTGATGGTCATTCAATAGACACATTACCCCCCTACAGTCGGGACAGGAGCCTTGCCCGGCTCCAGCCCGGCCAACCTGATGGGAACGCGCGCGCATGAAGGCAATGGACACTGCAACAGCCAGACGCAAAGGTATCAAGCTTCGCGCCACGGTGATCTACCGCAGGGATGGCGAGGTGCTGTTCGTACGCAAGCGCAATGCCAAATGGAACCTGCCTGGCGGTACGGTGGAGCGTGATGAAACGCCGTTGGAGGCAGCGCACCGCGAGATGGCCGAAGAAACCGGCCTGGCGTTCGACGAGCTGCGCTACATCGCCGCGTTCAGGGAGGAGAAGGTCATCCACTACCTGTTCGAAGCCCGCAAGGCCGCAGCCAAGCCGCGCCCTGGCAACGAAATCGAGGCTTGCCGCTGGATCAAGCCAAAGGCGGTATCGAAGCGCCGGGTCAGGCGCCCGATCAAGACCATTCTCAAGCGCTGCGCTTGAGCGGGCGCCCTGGCAAGAACGCCCCGCGCTGACGGGGCGTTTGCCTTTCTACTGCAGCGTCGGCGGTTTGGCCGCCGCGGGCAATGCAGCCACTACGGATTCGATCCGCGTAATTTCACACGCCAGCCGCTCGGCTTCCTTGTGCTTGCCTTGGGCCTTCAAGCGGTCCCGCTCGCGGCGCAGGTTGAGCAAATGCTTCTGCAAGGCCAGGCCAGATCTTTTGTATTGATCCATGTTTCTCTCATGCCATTGGCGTCCGTGCCGTTGTAGGAAAAACGGACCGTAGCAGCCATAAAATCCTGCGGAAACTGAGGTTTCATACAGGAATGGGCCGATATCGCGATTCTGCCTACAGTGCTCGGGTGAAACGTCCTACAAATTGCCTCGCTAGCTGTTTCAACTCATGTACATCAAATACCCCTCGGATGCCCGGATTTGCTGAGGGTTGCGCGGTGGCACCCCGCTCACACGGACAGGCGATGCAGCCACGGTAAATTCGCCCGTAGCTGAAACGTTATGTAGCAATGTTCAGGTCACTTGAAGAACTGACTGGGGGTAATGCCGAACTGGCGCTTGAACATGCTGGCGAACGCGCTGGGGCTGTCATACCCCAGCGTGCCCGCCACATCGATGATGCGCTGGCCCAGGGCGATGCGTTCCAGTGCTTGCATCAGCCGCGCCTGCTGGCGCCACTGGCCGAAGGTCATGCCGGTTTCCTTGCGGAACAGGCGCTGGATGGTCTTCTCGTCGATGCCCAGGTGCGCGCCCCAGTCGGCCAGGGTCGAGGTGTCGTGTGGCCGCTCGTGCAAGGCCGAGCAGATGGCCCGCAGGCGTGCGTCGCTGGGATGCAGCAGTTTCAGCGGCAGGGTCGGCAGCACGCAGATCTCATCGAGGATCAGGCGCATGACCCGCGCCTCACGCGAGTCCTCGACAAAAGGCCCCGCGAAGTCGACCGATGCCTTGATCAGTTCGCTGAGCAGCGGCGAAATGCTGATGGCCTTGCTCTGCTGCGGCAGGCCAGCTGCCGCATCGGGGCGCACGAACACGCTGCGCATCTTCACGTCACCGACGCAGCGAATGGCATGCACCTGCCCGCAGGGCATCCAGATGCCGCGGCTGGGGGGCACGGTCCAGCGTTCGGCCTCGGATTCGACCAGCATCAGGCCCTTGATGGCGTAGATCAGCTGGTGCTTGGCATGCGAGTGGGGGGCGATGAACCAGTCCGGCGGGTAGTCGGTTGCCCGGCTGCCCACCTCCCAGGTCCATTCATCGACCTCTGTCAGCAATTCGTGCTGGGGTTTGACCATGATGCTCTCGTACAGTCCGACAAGCGCGGCCATCTTAGCAGCAGCGGGTAGGCCGCGCCTTCGAACGGGTTGCCGGCAGCAGTGCGGTGGCAAGGCCCAGCAGCGGCAGGAACGAAATCACCTTGTACACCCACTCGATGCCATGCAGGTCGGCCAGTTCACCAAGGCCCGCAGCGCCGATGCCGCTGATGCCGAACATCAAGCCGAACATCACCCCCGACACCATGCCGACGCGGCCGGGCACCGCCTCTTGGGCGTACACCACCAGCGCAGCGAAGGCCGATGACATCACCAGGCCGATGGCCACTGCCAGTACGGCGGTCCAGGCCAGGTTGGCGTAGGGCAGGGCAAGGGCGAACGGCGCTACACCGAGGAAGGAGATCCAGATCACCGCCTTGCGCCCGATGCGGTCACCCACTGGCCCACCGGCAAAAGTGCCCAGGGCCACGGCGGCGAGGAACACGAACAGGTACAGCTGGCTTTGCTGCACGCTCAGGCCGAAGTGTTCGATCAGGTAGAAGGTGAAGTAGTTGGTGAACGACGCGATGTAGACGAACTTGGCAAACATCAACACGGCGATCACGCCTACGGCACGCCACATGGCGCCTTTCGACAACCCAGGCGCCTGTTGCCCGGCCAGGCCTTTGAGCTGAGTCTGGCCGTGGCGGATGGTCCAGCCGGTGACACGCAGCAAGACGAATATGGCCAGGCCGGCAGCCAGCATGAACCAGGCAATGGCTGGCTGGCCGTGGGGGATGACGATGGCGGCGGTCAGCAGCGGGCCGATCGCGGAACCTGTGTTGCCGCCGACCTGGAAGGTCGACTGCGCGGTGCCGAAGCGCCCGCCGGAGGCCATGCGCGCCACCCGCGAGGCTTCCGGGTGGAAGGTCGCCGAACCGATGCCGACCACGGCAGCGGCGAACAGCAGCATCTCGTAACTGTTGGCGAAGGCGAGCAGGGCGATGCCGACCAGGGTGAACAGCATGCCGGTAGGCAGCAGGTAGGGCATGGGGCGTTTGTCGGTGTACATGCCGACCCAGGGCTGCAGCAGCGAGGCGGTCACCTGGTAGATCAGGGCGATCCAGCCGATCTGGGCGAAACTCAGCGAGAAGTCGCTCTTGAGCATCGGGTAGATCGACGGCAGCACAGCCTGGATCAGGTCGTTGAGCAGGTGGGCGAAGGCGGCGGCGCCGACAATACGGACCAGAAAGCCCTGGGGTTGGTCAGCAGGGGTGGCGGACGGGGCCAAGGTGGCGGCAGGAGTCGTCATGGGCGTGGCTCTTTTTCGAGTGATGGCAAGGCATTGCCCGAAGGAGGTTATCCAGCCGGGCAATGCCTGTCTCACGCCGAACAGGCACTCACTGTCGCGTTTCGGACATTCAATCGGCCAAGGTAGAGTTGTCGATCACGAAGCGGTACTTCACATCACCCTTGAGCATGCGCTCGTAGCTCTCGTTGATCTGATCGGCGCGGATCAGTTCGATATCGGCGACGATCCCATGCTCGGCGCAGAAGTCGAGCATTTCCTGGGTTTCGGCAATGCCGCCGATCATCGACCCGGCGATCGCCCGGCGCTTCATGATCAGGTTGAACACGTTCGGTGACGGGTGTGCCGTGGCCGGTGCGCCCACCAGGCCGAGGGTGCCGTCGCGCTTGAGCAGCACCAGGAACGCATCCAGCTCATGGGGCGCCGCCACGGTGTTGAGGATGAAGTCGAACGACAGCTGGTGCCTGGCCATTGCCTGGGCATCGCGTGATACCACAACCTCATCGGCCCCCAGCGCCAAGGCAGCTTCGCGCTTGGATTCGGACGTGGTGAAGGCGACCACGTGCGCGCCCATGGCATGGGCCAGCTTGATGCCCATATGGCCGAGACCACCGATGCCGACCACGCCGACGTTCTTGCCCGGCCCGGCGCCCCAGTGGCGCAGGGGCGAGTAAGTGGTGATGCCAGCGCACAGCAACGGGGCCACGGCTGCCAGCTGGGCCTGCGGGTGGCGCACGCGCAGGACGTAGCGCTGGTGCACCACGATCTGCTGCGAGTAGCCACCCAGGGTCCAGCCCGGTTCGTCGGCGGTGGTGAAGTTGTAGGTGCCGATCATGCCGTTGCAGTAGTTCTCCAGGCCTGCGTCGCAGTCGGCGCAGTGCTTGCAACTGTCGACGATACAGCCCACACCGACCAGGTCGCCGGGCTTGAAGCCGGTCACCTCGGCGCCGACGGCCGTGACCCGGCCAACGATTTCGTGGCCTGGCACGCAGGGAAACTGGGTGCCTTCCCACTCGGAACGCACCTGGTGCAGGTCGGAGTGGCAGATACCGCAGTAGTCGATCGCGATCTGCACATCGGCGGCGCCGGGTGCGCGGCGTGTGATGCGGATCGGCTCCAGAGGGCGGTCGCTGGCGTGGGCGCCGTAGGCGATGACGTGCATGGGGAGGTCCTCGTTTGCGGGGGCGGATGTGCAGCATGTGCGACCACCCTCGTGCAGAGGTAACTCGATCCGGCCGACGGATTGCCTGATTCTGCTGTTGCCTGTACCGGCCTCTTCGCGGGCAAGCCCGCTCCCACAAAGGTTGCGCAACCTTGGAGATTGAGCAGGACAGTTGTTTGTACAGGTGGTGCTCGATCAATGTGGGAGCGGGTTCACCCGCGAAGAGGCCGGTACAGCTTCCGACAATCAGCCAGGCACTCGACGGTTCATCCTGCTATGCCTAATCATGGCGCATTCACCCGCTCCAGGCCCCGGCGCCCCCGGAGCGCGTGTTTGGCACAGGTGCCGAGCCACTGGGAGGTGCCACATGCTTTTCATCATTCAATGGAGCATTGCCCCGGAAAACCGCAACGCCGTCATGGCCCGCTTCGCCAAGACCGGCGGCGTGCCGCCCGCCGAGCTGAAGGTCCATGGTCGTTGGCATGCGGTCGGCGAACTGCAGGGCTTTGCCGTGGTTGAAAGCAATGACCTGCAGCCGGTGTTGCACTGGACGCTGGACTGGAGTGACCTGATGCACATGCAGGTCTGCCCGGCGATGACCGATACAGAGCTGGCCCCGATACTTGCGGCCGCAGTGAGCAAGATGACGCACTGAGCAACGTCATCAGGATGGCTGGGGTGTCGTGCCTTCTCTGGCCATCCACTTGAGCAAGGCAGCGATCGGTACGCGGCGATGCACTTCGTGGCGCTGGGCGTCGCCCTCATCGCCATAGCGCTCCCGATAACGGCTGACAATCAGTTCGCGCCCATCCGCCGAGACGCGGGCTTCGAGTTCGTGCAACAGCACCGGCTGTTCGGCCCCGCTTTCCACGCGGCGGAACAGTGAAACAGCCTCATTCACCGGCATGCCCTCCCTGGCAGTGGTCCGGGCGCTTGCCGGGTGCACCGAGCTTGCCTTCGGCCACCCGGTTGGCGCGCTGTTGCGCGGTGTAATCGCGCAGGGCCCGGTAGTCATCTGGCTGGGTGCGCAGTTTGTCGGTCAGCGGCAACGCCTGCGCGCGGCCATCCACCACGCCACCGGCCAAGGCCACGGTGTTCAAGGTTTCGACCGTATCACTGTTGTCGCCGAACGGGTCCACCGCCAGGCCTAATACCCGGCCAGTCGCATCGCGCAGGTTGTGTGTGCCCAGCAGCGGCAGCTCGACGATCGGGCCATCGGCGATGTTCCACACGCCGAAGGTCTGGCCGAAGTCCGACTCATGGCGGGCAAGCCCCATCTTGCCGGAAACATCGATCAGGCCGGCCACGCCGAGGGTGGTGTTGAAGATGAAGCGGCTTAGGCTGGTCATCGCCCGTTCGCCATTACCTTGCAGCACGTCGTTGACGAATACCTTTGGCTCACCGAAGTTTGCGGCGAAGTTATGCACGCCTTGCTGGGCGAAGTTCGGCAAGGCGGTGTAGCCACGGGCGACCGGCGCCAGCAGGTAGTCGTCGACGCTGCGGTTGAAGGCGAACACGGCGCGGTTGGCGGGTTCGGCCGGGTCGCTGAGCTGATGGGCGACAGGGCCGCAGGCACTGGCCGGCGGGCGCTGGCTGCAGCCGCTGGCGGCAAGCAGCGACAAGGCCAGGACAGTGTTGCGGGCAGATGACCAGGCAGCAGAAGAGGTGGGCATAGGCACATTCCTGTGAAGAAGTGACGCCGATGCTGAGGGGGATTGATTGCCTGGGAATGTCCGGATTATCTCGTGTCTGACACTTTGTTTCTGGGTTGAAATATATGACTGCAGCCCGGAGATGGCCTTACAGTAAGTACTCATTGCCTTTGTTCGCGGTACCTTGTGTGAGCCATTTGCTGATTGTTGACGATGATGTTGAAGTACTCGACCTGCTGCAGAAGTTTCTCCGTCAGCACGGCTATGAGGTCGATGTGGCGCGCGATGGCAGGGGACTCTGGCAAGCCCTGGAGCGGCGGGTGCCTGACCTGGTGATTCTCGATGTGATGCTGCCGGGCGACAGTGGCCTGGTGCTGTGCCAACGTTTGCGCGCCGAGCACAAGGTGGCGGTGATCATGCTCACGGCCATGGCAGAGCTGAGCGATCGCGTGGTCGGCCTGGAGCTGGGGGCAGATGATTACCTGACCAAACCATTTGCTGCCCGCGAGCTGCTGGCGCGGGTGCGAGCGGTGTTGCGTCGGGTAAGTGAAGCACCGGTCGGCGGGGCCGCTAACCCATGCACGGTGCTGGCGTTTTCTGGCTGGCAACTGGATGTGCTGCGGCGTGAGCTGCGTTCGCCAGAGCAGGTCATGATTCCGCTTTCCAACGGTGAGTTCGAGCTGCTGCTGGTGTTTGCCGAGCACCCGCAGCGGGTGCTCAGCCGCCAGCAATTGCTGGACCTGGCCCGGGGTGAAGCCTACGAGGCCTATGACCGCAGCATCGACGTCCAGGTCAGTCGGCTGCGCCGCAAGCTGGAGGGTGAGGCAGGCACTCAACCGCTGATCCGCACCGTGCGCAACGTCGGCTACCTGTTCACTGCCAGCGTGGTCAGGCGATGAGCCTGCTGAGCAGGCTGCGCAAGGCCCTGCCGCGGCCACGGATCACCATCGCCCGCTGGATAGCCCTGACCACCCTGACGGCGATGCTCATCCTGCTGCTGCTCAAAGTGCTGTTCAGCCTGCTGCTGAGCGCGTGGGCGCAGCCGCCGTTGCTGGAAAGCGGGGTCATCGAAAAGGTCGCTACCGTGACCCGCATTCTTGATGCCACGCCAGTCGCGCAGCGTGCCAGCATCGCCAGTGCGGCGGGTGACGGGTCCTACACCGTGCAATGGTTGCGCAGCCATGACGAAGCCGGTGTGCCAGTGCTGGTCGATGCCGACTTTCGCCAGGGCACGCCCACGCTGCGCGCATTACTGAAACGGCCTGATGCACGAATTCAGGCCTACGAGCCGTCCGATCTGCCCGAGTACTCACCGGCGCGCGGTTACGCCCTGATGATCGAACTGAGCGACAAGAGCTGGGTGCTGTATCGCGCCACAGACCGCAGCTGGGGGCTGGACGAACTGCCGCGCACCCTGATCATCCTCGCCTTGATGCTGGCGTCCAGCCTGCTGGTCGCGCTGTTCGCCACACGCTATCTGGCCCGCCCGCTCGAGCGCTTCGCCGAAGGCGCGCGCCGTTTTGGCAAGGATTTCAACGCCCCGCCGATCCCGGTGGTCGGCCCCCATGATCTGCGCCAGGCAATACTCGCCTTCAATGCCACCCAGGCGCAGCTCAGGCACTTCGTGAATGACCGCACACAGATGCTGGCGGCGATTTCCCACGATCTGCGTGCGCCCTTGACGCGCATGCGCCTGCGCGGCGAGTTCATAGAGGACGGCGAATTGCAGGCCAGGCTGTTCAGGGATGTTGACGACATGCAGGCAATGGTCGATGCCGCGCTGGAGTTCTTCCGCGATGATGCGCGGCTTGAGCAAACCACGGCGTTCGACCTGGCTGAGATGCTGCAAACAGTGGTGGACGACTTCAAGGACGCGGGCATCAAGGTTGCTCTCGATGCACCGCGACGCTGCGTGTATGTCGGGCGGCCGGTGGGTATCAAGCGGGTGCTGGTGAACCTGGTCGACAACGCGGTCAAGTATGGCCTGGCGCCTGAGCTGCGGCTGGCGGTCACTGCCGAGCAACTGGAAATCACCGTGCTGGATCGCGGTCCGGGTATTGCGCCGCAATTGCAGGAGCGGGTATTCGCGCCATTTTTCCGCATAGAGGGTTCGCGTAATCGCGACACCGGTGGCGTCGGGCTTGGCTTGCCGGCGGTGCGCGCGATTGTGCTGGAGCAGGGAGGCAGCGTGACCCTGGCCAATCGCCTGGGCGGCGGGCTGGAGGTCAAGGTCACTTTGCCTGTGGGCTGATCAGAGTCCCAGGTCGCTCAGCCCCGGGTGGTCGTCCGGGCGCCGGCCGAGCGGCCAGCGGAACTTGCGCTCTGCTTCAGTGATAGGGTGTTCGTTGATGCTGGAAAAGCGGTTCTGCATCAAGCCATCTTCGGCGAACTCCCAGTTCTCGTTGCCATAGGCTCGGAACCACTGGCCGCTGTCGTCGTGGTATTCGTAGGCATAGCGCACGGCGATACGGTTGCCGGTGAAGGCCCACAGCTCCTTGATCAGGCGGTACTCCAGTTCATGGTTCCACTTGCGGGTCAGAAACGCCTCGACCTCGGCGCGGCCGCGGGGGAACTCGACGCGATTGCGCCAGGCGGTATCGACGGTATAGGCCAGTGCGACTTTGGCAGGGTCGCGGCTGTTCCAGCCGTCTTCGGCGAGGCGGACCTTCTGGATGGCGGTTTCGCGGGTGAAGGGAGGCAGTGGAGGGCGGGGCATCGGGGTGTCTCCTGGGGGCGGGTTGGCAGGGAGTAGCGTAGTACTCGCTGGCGTGCCCGAGAATCGGTGTGCTGGGCATTTCATTATTGCGTTGGGTGGAACAGTGGGCGGGGTTTCAAGCGTATGTCTTTAGGCTTATGGCGCCTGTGAGATCGAGCGCCG